>CAZBYH010000157.1:0-4336 GCA_964496155.1 uncultured Methanoculleus sp. | reverse complement strand
GAGTCAGAAGTAAAGCAGCTTCTGTGGAACCGGATGCAGATTTGGAGACGGGAAGGCAGTGTTGTGCGCATTGAGCGCCCGACCCGCATTGACCGTGCACGCGCTCTTGGATACCGCGCAAAGCAGGGTATCGTTGTGGCTCGTGTCACCGTTCGTCGTGGTGGACGGAGGAAGTCCCGCTATATCCGTGGACGCCGTACTGCCCACATGGGTATGCGCAAGTCAACCATGGGTAAGAGTATTCAGCGTATTGCTGAGGAGCGCGCCTCCCGCAAATTCCGTAACATGGAAGTGCTGAACTCATACTGGGTTGGTGAGGATGGCCGTCATAAATGGTACGAGGTTATTCTCGTTGACGGGCACCACCCTGCAATCGTCAATGATCGACACCTCGGATGGATGGCAGACCCTGTTCACCGTGGCCGTGCCGAGCGTGGTCTGACCAGCTCAGGTCTGAAAGGACGTGGCATGCGCAGACGTGGTAAAGGAACCGAACACACCCGTCCAAGTATCCGTTCAAACGGAAACAAAGGCAAATAACCTTTTTTCTTTTTCAGCTGATGCCGGAATACTATGCGGCAGTTTCCGTATGAGATTAATTATTCACTGTTGCCGCAGGAGCGTTTTTGATGAAGACTGCTGATGCATGTATCTACCCGTACCCGACAGGAGACGTCTCTCTCCTGAGGGTTGCCGATGAGCTTGAGCTACGGGGTTTTACCGGGGCGATTGCTGTTGGTATTCCTGTGGGTTGTACCGTTGGGCATGTCCGGTTCCTTTCGGGGGCCGATATTGCCGCAAATTCGGTAAAGTCATGCCGGGATGCACTCCGGAATACATCTAAGGCTGATGTGGTGATGGTGCATGCCAGTGATGCCGCTTTTAACCGGGCGATCCTGGGCAATTTATCTTTTCATATCCTCCGCGGCATTCAGCATACGGACAGGCGGGCGTTTGATCATGTCAGCGCCCGGATGGCTACCGACCGGGGTGTTGCGGTGGATATTGATCTCTCCTGTATCATCTCAGCATCCGGACCGCGGAGACAGCGGCCATTGGAACGGTATCGGGAAATTAGTCGTCTGTCCCGGAAATACGGGTTCATGCTGACGCTCTCATCCGGTGCGCACTCCCTCACCGATATACGGTCTGTCCGTGCGTTCACCCTTCTGGGCGCGGTTGCAGGGCTTGATGAGGATCAGGTACGTGGGGCTCTCGCCGCCCCTGCTGCCCTAATGTCGCCGCATAAATCTGTGGAGGTTCTGAAATGAAACCACTTCCCCCGACACAACGGCCAAACTGGCGTTATATTGCTGTTGAGATGGTTCCTCCGTGGTGTCCTGCTTCAGCACGGGACATGCACTATGCCATTCTGGGGTGTGAGGCATCCCTGTTGGGAGATAGTATGGCCGCATTCATGCGCACCAGTGTTGTGTCCTGTGATGGCGGTGTGGCCATTGTCCGTTGTATTCGGGGGACGGAACGGGATGTGGAGACGGCTCTTGCAACCGTGACTGAGGCGGGGGGTGTCCGGGTGGCTCTTCATCCGTTTGCCACCTCCGGTACCATTCATGGAATCAGGAAAAAGATCCAACCCCGTTCTTTGCCTTCTGATGAAGGGAATTGTAAAATCGGCGAAAATACCTACCGGATTCTTAGGATTTCAGGTCAAAAGGTTGATTTAGTTCAACAGGGTATTAAACAAACAACAGCACTGTACGTAAATACAGATGATTTGGAGGATTTCTGATGCAGCCAATGCAGGCACAAATGGGATATGACAGGGCAATTACGGTATTCAGCCCTGATGGCAGACTGTACCAGGTGGAGTATGCCCGTGAAGCAGTAAAGAGAGGGACAACCGCCGTTGGCATCAAATGTAAGGATGGAGTTGTTCTCATTGTAGATAAGCGGGTCAGCTCCCGTCTCCTTGAACAGACATCCATCGAGAAGATATTTAAGATTGACAATCATGTTGCGGTCGCTTCCTCAGGTCTTGTTGGGGATGCACGGGCACTTGTAGACCGGGCACGGGTGGAATCCCAGATAAATCGTGTCTCATATAATGAGCCAATAGATATTGAGACGCTCTCAAAGAAACTCTGCGACCATATGCAGACATATACGCAGTTTGGCGGCGCCCGTCCTTACGGCACTGCTCTTCTGATTGCAGGCGTGAGTGATGGCATCCCGCGTCTCTTTGAGACTGACCCATCCGGTACTCTCCTCGAATACAAGGCAACAGGAATTGGCACCGGTCGTCCGGCTGTGATGAAGGTCTTTGATGAGCAGTACGACGATGATATGGGATGTAGTGACGCCATTCAGCTGGGCCTTGCGGCATTGCATGCTGCAACGGAAGGCAAATTTGACGTTGACAATGTTGAGATTGGCATCATACCGCTCGATACCGGCATGTTCAGAAAGATGACCAAGGCCGAAGTCAGTGAATATACTGCCACGTTTGAACCGGTGCAGGCAACAGAAGAGTAAAAGGTGAACCTTGAGATATGATTCCGCTTGAACAGGCAGTTGTTGCACGGCTGGAGAGCCATGGAGAACGATTTGAGATCCTCGTCGACCCTGAGATGGCAGCTGACATCCGGCAGGGAGGAGACACACGGATAGAGGATGCTGTAGCAGCACTCTTTATCTTTGAAAATTCATCAAAAGCTGAAAAATCACCCGATGAGACACTGAAAAAGATCTTTGATACGGTTGATTTTGAGACCATTGCTGAGCGTATTATCCGGAAAGGGGAGATACGCCTGACATCTGAACAGCGGAAACAGATGATTGAGGATAAGCGGAATCAAATTATCACATTCATCGCCCGGAATGCCATTAACCCACAGACAAAACTTCCTCATCCGCCCATGCGTATTGAGATGGCAATGGAGGAGGCGAAAGTCAATGTGGACCCGTTCAAACATGTTGATGAGCAGGTTAAGGATGTCCTAAAGGCATTGCGTCCTTTAATCCCAATTAAATTCGCTGAAATAAAATTTGCGGTAAGAATTCCTGCTGATTTTGCGCCAAAAGCGTACGGGGAAATTCACACAAAAGCAACTGTTGAACGGGAACAGTGGCAGAATGACGGTTCATGGATCTGTGTTGTGCGCATCCCTGCGGGCATCCAGGATGATTTCTATTCCCTCATCAATCGTCTCACGAAAGGCGATGGTGATGTGAAGATTCTTGAACAGGATTAATAAAGGTTGAGTATTAATATATACAGACATATCAGGGGCAATATTACATGGCTAAAAAGAGAAACCCAAGAGCAAAAGGACGTGTTACAGGAAGTGCAGGCAGATTTGGTCCACGCTATGGAAGATTTATTCGAAAGCGTGTAAATGAAGTCGAGACTATTACAAACTTAAAACATGTATGTCCACGGTGTGAAACGCAGGCTGTTTCCCGCAAGGGTACGGGCATCTGGGAATGTCGCAAGTGTGGCTTTAAGTTTGCCGGTGGTGCATATGTGCCGCAGACACCAAATCTGAAGGTTGCACTCCGTACCATTGAACGTGCATTGATCAAGGAGTAGTGACTCCATCGTGACTGGATACAAGTGTGCCCGGTGCAAGCAGAGGGTTGAGGTGGACGTTAATGTCCGCTGTCCTTACTGTGGTTACCGGATCCTCTTTAAAGATCGTGGGGCAGGGATAAAAACCCTCAAGGCCCGATGAAGTTTGTTACAACGTCACGGAAACCGGCTCCGGAACTGCGGACCTTGGGAAAGGATCTTGCATTTGCACTGGGGGGAAAATATTCTCCCCGGGGAAAATCCGGGGTCGATGAAGTATTATCCTGGGGAGATACCGTTCTGGTAGTCTCACGAAAAGGGAGAAAGACGCTGATTGAGACGTATGCCTCTGATGATCTGGTGTCTGCGATATTCCTTTCAGGATTCTCCGTTTCCCGTCGGGATGTGCCTCTTGAAAGAGGACTTCGTACGGGGAGTGAGAGGGTGTTTAATGAACTGGCAGAATGCCTGGAGATCACCCTGACTGATGCCGGTGCGAATGAAATTTTGTTCCATGGATCACAGGGAAAGGGATATGTTCTCAGAATCGCAGAGAAACCACCGAAAGCACAGGGCAGTGTTTCGCATCAGGACGTCCCGTCCTGATGTGGTATATGCAGCTGCACTTCCTGAGATGGAGGATATGGGGCGTTCATGCGCAACACTTTCCCGGGAAGCGGATGGAATACTCCTTCTGTCTGTGGAGGGGGAAGATATCTCCGCTCTTAGGGCGGCAGTGAATTCATATCTCAGGATAATTATGATTGCAGAAGAGATGCAGGAAGTATTGAAATGAATGCAGTTTCA
>CAZBYH010000156.1:4278-4342 GCA_964496155.1 uncultured Methanoculleus sp. | reverse complement strand
TGTACTGCCATTCAGGAAGATTTCCGCTCCGGCAGGCGTGGAATTGATCTGAAGGCCGCCGGTC
>CAZBYH010000156.1:1657-4178 GCA_964496155.1 uncultured Methanoculleus sp. | reverse complement strand
TGACGGACGAGAGCAAAGGAGACCGGCGTTGTTGCATTGGTGGTGACACTGACCGTCTTGTTGACAGCAGTATCGTAACCGTCAAGCACCACAGTCACATTGTAGGTGCCAGTGTTGAGACCAGTCAGAGTCGCATCCGTAACGGATGTATTCAAAACGTCATCCAGGTAGATGCTCGCATTCGTAGGTGTTGAGGTGATCTGAAGATCACCAGTCTGACGGACGAGAGCAAAGGAGACCGGCGTTGTTGCATTGGTGGTGACACTGACCGATTGGTTCACTGCCGTTTCGTAACCGTCAAGCACCACAGTCACATTGTAGGTGCCAGTGGTGAGACCAGTCAGAGTCGCATCCGTAACGGACGTATTCAAAACACCATCCAGGTAGATGCTCGCATCAGAAGGAGTGGAATTGATCTCAAGGTCACCAGTCTGATGAATGAGGTCAAAGAAAACCTGCGTCGTTGCATTGTTGGTGACCGTTACCGTATCGTTGATGCCAGTGTCGTAGTCAGCCAATACAACCGTCACATTATAGGTACCAACCCGTTTGTTCGTGAAGATGGCATTGGTTGTCTCGTTCGTATCGACGCCGTTCAGAGAGATATTTGCCCCCATAGGGGTGGAGTTCACCTGGATCGTGCCAGTCATTTCTGCAAACGGAGCGATGGTGTGCCATCCAGAGAGACCCTTAAGTTCTGCATAGACATTCTTCTTTGCTGTGTTCACGCCGTTCGTGCCGGAGACTTCTTTCCAGGTACTGTCGGCTTTAGTGTCCCACAGGGAGAGGGCAGATTCATTGAGCCCTGCCACATCGGCATCTGTGTAGCTGATATTCAGATGCGTCGTGCCCAATGCAGTGACATTCACAAAGTGGCTGATGTTCGCATATCCTGTGGGGTCGGCCAAGGAGGTGCCGGTGACACCGGCGATCTTCATACCGCCGGTGAAGGTGAATGAGACAGAAGTAGTCTCCGTCTCCCCCATCGTGAGGTTCGTGAAGCGGACACCGGTGCACTCTGCGCTTACCGAAAAGTCGTCCCCGATCCCGGCATCCGCACGGACATCCGTGAAAACAACAACATTGGACGAGGCAAGATAACAGCTGCCGCCATCAACTGAAGCAGTGTTGTTCGTATAGGTAGCATTGGTGATCCCTGTGTCCCTTGAATTGGAGAAGTAGTTGGCACCTCCAACCGTGGCAGTATTACCAGTATAGACGGTATCGGTGATTTCAGCATTCGCGGAATTCCACCAGTAACATCCACCACCGTTAACGCTCGCACGGTTATCCATATAGGTGGTTCTCATGACCTTGGCAAAGGCCGAAGACATGAAATAACAGCCACCCCCGTATTTTGCGGTGTTGCCGGTGAATGTGCAGCCGGTGATCCTTGGACGGAGGCAAAATGTGAAGTAGCACCCGGCACCCTGATCTGCGGTGTTATTGATGAAGTCCGTATCCTTCAGCAGGATGATATGCACAAACTTTGCATACAAGCCGCCGCCAAAGTGATTTGCGCTGTTCACCACATTTCCGGCAAAGGTGCAGTTCTCTATGGTGAATTTTTCAAGCGAGTTTCCACTGGTCCCGAAGGCCTTTACACCGGCACCGTCAGCATTACCCGACAGACTGTTGCCGGAGATGTTGAGGCCCTGCACCGTGACGTTGTCTGCGGTGACGGTGATGGCAGGAGCGGTGTGTGAGGAATTGGTCAGAAGCGGACGGACCGGAGAACCTGCCCACGCTTTTACCGTCACATTCGCCACAGTGATGGTGACGCCACCCTCATAGGTGTGACCATTTGTTCCCCAGATTTGGATGGTGTCGCCATCTTTCAGGAGCGGGATGTCTTTGACTTGGGAATAATTTCCATTGCCGGAAATGGATGAAACATTCCAGAGAACCGGTGAAATCAGCGTGAATAGAACCCCTCTCGTTTCGCCACCAGCAAGGGAAATCGTCTGCGATTCTGAATTATACCCGATTTTTGTGACCGTGACATTGTAGCTTCCCGCCGGAATCCCGGAAAGCATTGTTTTGGTATTATTTTCGGCGGGAAGAGGAACACTATTGAGGGAAACAGATGCACCTTGCGGCGTTGAGTCTACCTGAATATTACCGGTATCAACCGACTGCCACTGGAAGATCGGATAATAACCTTTGTACTGAGACACCCGCCAGATCTTGGATGATTCCTCGATTTTGCTGATTTTATCTGAAGACCAGTTTAAACCATCTTTTTCCGTTCCCGGATTTCGGGTAAGGAAATCAAAGTCCCTGAATTTCGTTAGATCGGATAGCGGGGTGCCATCACTATTGCCCTGCGTATCAGGACGATAACAGTTGGTTATGGTGCCCCCAGAATTGATTCCGACAAGACCACCGGCATAATCGTTAGTAGCAGTGGCATTACCCGTTGCAAAACAGTTCGTTATGGTGCCTTCATTCCAACCAGCAAGACCGCCGGCATAATCGTTAGTAGCAGTGGCATTACCCGTTGCAAAACAGTTCGTTATGG
>CAZBYH010000156.1:0-1557 GCA_964496155.1 uncultured Methanoculleus sp. | reverse complement strand
CCGGCATAATCGTTAGTAGCAGTGGCATTACCCGTTGCAAAACAGTTCGTTATGGTGCCTTCATTCCAACCAGCAAGACCACCGGCATAATTGATAGCAGTGGCATCGCCCGTTGCAGAACTGTTTATTATGGAACCTATATTTTTACCGACAAGACCACCTACATGATAATTAGTAGCAGTGGCATTGCCCGTTGCAGAACAATTGGTAATTATACCATCGTTTATGCCTACAAGTATCCCGACAGCGTCTTGTCCACGAACACCATCAGCACCGGCGTTAACCGTTAAATCCTTAATTTTTCCATTTTCAAGAAAGCCAAAGAGACCAGTATAATTAGAACCACTTGCATTCATCGTAAAACCGCATATAGTGTGACCCTGACCATCAAAACTGCCGGAGAACTTAATTTTGGAATTCCCAATCGTACTCATCGGGTTTTCAATACATAGTGAGATATCCTGCGTCAGAATGAAATGCTTTGTTTCTGTCCAGTTGCCAGAGTCCACCGACAACGCGATCAGATCAGCAGAATCGTTTATCTCATAGGGACTCCCCGATGTACCACTGCCGCCGCTATATGCACTTGCAACACCGATTAGGGCAAACAATAGGGCACATACTGCTATAAGAATTATTTTACAGTTCAAATGGGATAGAATAAAAAATAGAGAAGATTTTTTGCCAGCGATACGGCCTGGCATCGGTGTCATTGCCATCCGCACCACCTCCTGTCGTCAATAGTATTCACACGATGAATTGCAGCACAACAAAGTCCCATACCAGCGGCATCATATACCGTGGCAAACGGAACAGAATCAACAACGCAACCAAAAATTAGGAATCCAGGAATCAGAGAAATGAGGGACGATATTTTCACACAGAAAAGAGGGTTTACTCTATTATAGGAAAAACATGGGGAAAAATTACTCATGTGCTGTCTTTATCACTCATATATTTAACAATAAGTATTTTTAATCCCTGCTTACTGAAAGAATAAAGGTTTAAGTAATAAATAATCGAATTTCGATATATTTTCTGAATAATAAACTAAATATGACCTATATTAATGAATCAAAAAAGGAATCAATCGTTTATTCTTGATACCTGTGTATTGGTGTCGATGCCTACGGCTCCACGGGATCGCGGATATCATCAATAACGCCACCCTCAAAACACGTCATCGAAATCTCAATCATTCTCAAGATCGTTACGTGAGTGGTTCTCATGTGTCTTGCATTTATAGAAAAAACGTCTCTGTTTATTCCTTGGAATTTTGAATGTATCGCTATTGTGCGTCTCCCTGGAAACGAAAATAGACACAGACCAGATAAACGATGATTTCCCTCACAAAACACGGGACACCATCGCACAGTATACAATTGTCTGTCAAAAAAGAGAGGATAAGACCATCACGAAAGGATCGGAAAAGAAAAGAAAGGGAATTTTCGAAAAAAATGTTTGAATTACCATGAGCAAACGCCTCATGGTATCACTCCGGGATCTCCGGACTTATTTTTTCTTATTTTTGCTGACTACCACGTATCCCACGACACC
>CAZBYH010000155.1:0-4351 GCA_964496155.1 uncultured Methanoculleus sp. | reverse complement strand
CCTATTCACCGCAGGCAGTCAATCAGGCCCGCAGTTCATTCAAACGAAAAGTCCGTAAGTCAGGAGCCACCTTTTTCTACGGCGCTCTCTGCGGTTTCTTTACCGCGGATGAACTCGATGACATTCTTTTTGAATCCTCAGAAGTCGCCCGATTCCTCTTAGAAGTAGAGGGCACAGCAATTGACATTGATGATGAAATCGATATCGAGGACCGTATAACCGAAGTCATGCGTGAGGTTGCAGAAGCAGCATCCATGATCCGGAACCGTGAATCGGCAAAAACCGATGACGAGAACAACGAAGACAAGGACGAAACGTCCATAGATGGAGAAATCATATGAGAATTATACACGTAGTCGGCAGAAAAAAGAGCGGAAAGACCACATTCATTCATTCCCTCATCCCTGTCCTGAGAAAACAGGGCAAGACAGCAGTTTTAAAAAATCTTCATACACACATTTTTGAACAACCCCCCGGCACAGACACAACAACCCACTACGAACACGGGGCAGACATTGTCATCGGAACAGACCCGGAGAAAGCAATGATTGCGATACCAAACGGGTCACTGCATGATATGCTGAACCTCCTGTCCGATCAGGGCATGGATTTCGCCATCATTGAAGGCCACAAAGCAGAACCATTCCAAAAAGTAATTCTCGGCGACCTGGAAATGGAAGGGTGCGTCCTCAGAAATCCCAAGCCAGAAGATGTGCTCACCCACATCACTGAATTTTCCGAACTATATACTCTTCAAGGACTAATACAGGAGCTAAAACGTGACTGCATGTCTGACGATACCGGATGTATAGCCGCGTTTAACGGAATTGTGCGAAGAGTTACCGGCGCTGAGATAACGAAAACGATGGATTTCTCAGACACAAAAACTATCCATACACTCTCTCTCGATATACAAAAGGGTATGGAAGAGATCCCCGGCGTTCTGGGTGTGCGTTTCCACCACCGTACCGGCATCATCCCCGCAGGAGCTGACCTCACCTATATCGCCGTAATCGCCCAGCACCGACAGGAAGCATTCGCCGCCCTCATGCAGGGTATTGACAGAATGAAAAATGAATTACATAATGTAGGAAAGACACTGGAAGGAGAATTTCATGGAAACGCCTGAGAAGCAACTCTTCGGAACAAACGGAGTCCGGGGCATCATCGGTGAACAGATGAACCCGGAGCTAGTGATGAAGATAGGAATGGCACTCGGGAGCATGAGAAAAGGACGCATCGGCGTGGGCCGTGATACCCGAACATCCGGGCCTGCGTTATCCCGTGCAATGATAGCGGGTCTGCTTGCAACCGGGTGCGACGTTGTCGACCTCGGCGTGCTTCCAACCCCTGCAGTCCAGTATCTGGTGAGGGAACACTTTGATGCGGGTGCGGTCATCACCGCATCTCACAATCCACCGGAATATAACGGCGTGAAAATAGTCGACGGTGACGGAACAGAGATGGACGACGCCGAGACCATCATACTTGAAAAACGCCTTTTTGGGGAAGAGTTCACCCTGGCAGGATGGAAATCCATGGGAACGCTCACTGCATGCCCAGATATGGTACATGAGTATGTCGATGCCGTTGTCGGGTGCTGGACAGATATCGATGCTAAAGGAATGACCGTTGTTGCCGACCCGGGATCAGGCCCGGCATGTGAAACCACACCCCGGATTCTCACAAAAATGGGGTGCCGTGTAGTCACCATAAACGGCATGATGGATGGAACATTTCCCGGCAGAATGCCGGAGCCAACGCTCGAGGGTTTGCAGCCTCTTTCAGAACTTGTACGCGAAACCGGAGCGGCCTTTGGTGTCGCCCATGACGGTGACGCAGACCGTGCAGTTTTTGTCGATGAAAACGGTCAATTTCTGGAGGAAAATGAACAATTCGCTCTTTTTGAACAATTCATCTGCTCATTCACGCCCGGTATTGTCGTAACTCCCGTCAGCACATCGTTTTTGGCAGAACAGATTGCAGAAGAAACAGGATCCGTTCTTGAGTATACGCGGGTCGGAAGCATCACTGTAGCACGAAGGATGCTTGCCCTGGCAGCAGAAGGAAAAATCGTTGCCTTTGGTGGAGAAGGAAACGGGGGGCTCATATTCCCCTGTCACCAGCACTGTCGTGACGGCGGCATGACCGCAGCAACGATGGTGGCGTTGCTGAAAACAAGCGGAAAAAAACTCAGTGAACTCCGGGCAACCCTGCCGCCCCATGCGATGCTGAAAGATAAAATCTACACAGATGCACCAAAAGAACTCCTGAAAATAGCAGAAACGGCATTCTCAAATGATAACCTTGACCTGACAGATGGCGTCAGAATCAACCGAGAGGGAATGTGGGCACTTCTGCGCCCATCCGGTACAGAACCCTTTATGCGTCTCTATGTTGAGGCAACGACAAATGAAGAAGCAGAGGCGTTCCGGGATGAGATAAAAAGAATCATCTCACCCTGAATTTTCTCTATTCTGGCTTTTCATTCAGTTTTTTCCTGCGCTGCTTGTGCATCCCTTGCCGCACGGATAAAAGCCTGAATTTTTGTATGGTCTTTAACCCCGACAGACGCTTCAACCCCGGTTGCCACATCCACACCATCCGGATGGACCATTCTCACTGCCTCACCAACGTTATCCGGAGTCAGACCCCCGGCCAGATAAACCGGAACCGTTGCTGCCTGACACACCGAACAGGAATATTCAATATCATATCGCTTTCCCTTCCCCATACTTGAATCGACAATTACTGCCTCGCAATCATCGGGTACAGGCATCCCCGGAGCGAGAACCCGAACAACACGAATCGAAGCGGGCACCATCATACGGGGGAACGGATGGCTCATCTGAATTTCATCAGGCTGAAGTGCACAAACAGCCATAAGATCCTTAGGGTCAGTCGTGTGGGTGACAATGGCACGAATTGCGTCTGAACCCACAGCTGAAAATAGTTCTTTCACCCGGGAATCCGGCAGGTTGCGCCTTGACTCAACAGAATGAGAGATCACCCCAATAGCATCTGCACCGGCAGAAACCGCAGCCTTTGCATCCTCTTTTGAGGTAATACCACAGATTTTAATCCGCATACTCTTGACCTCAGTAGTAATTCCTATCTGTAAATGGATAATCATTTCCCGAAACCTTCTGATTTATGAATATATGCGATAAAATATCAGGATTTAGAGGTCACTCATGAAATAAAGGAATCCAGCAATACCATAACCAGAAATACCTTTTTTTAGGATATAAAAAATTAATCAGAAAGATTCTATCACCATCCCATAAGGACAGATGACCATCCTTTACTATTTGTTTGGCGATTCTTAACCATTTCAGATAATAATTAAAAAAAGGTATGGCATTACGGGCCTATACCCAGCCACGGATTTTCATTGCCTCAGCAACACGGCCTACTGCGACAGAATATGCTCCCATGCGCATGGTTACATCATAGTTCCTGGATGCAACGAGAACTTCATGGTATGCCTTGACCATTTTTCTTTCAAGACGTTCATTCACTTCCTCTGCTGTCCAGTAGTACATGTACATGTTCTGAACCATCTCAAAGTATGACACGGTCACTCCGCCTGCATTGCAGAGAAAGTCCGGTATGACATGAATGCCATTAGCATACAGAATTTCATCTGCTTCTGGTGTGGTTGGACCATTTGCAAGTTCGGCGAGTATCGTTGCTTTGATGTTTCCTGCATTCTCTTTTGTAATGACATTTTGGAGGGCAGCTGCGATAATGATGTCAACATCAAGCTCAAGAACTTCGTCGTTCGTGATAGTCCGGGTATCGGGAGCATTGATTACCGATCCGGTTTCTGCCTTGTGTTTCATGACTTCCGCGATGATAAGACCTTCCGGGTTGTAGGCACCGCCTTTTGAATCACTGACCGCGACAACGGTTGCACCAAAGAGTTGTTCAGAAAGTCTTGCAGCAAATGAACCAGCGTTTCCGAATCCCTGGATGGCGATTTTTGTTTGCGAAAGATCCATCCCCAGTCCTTTTGCTGCCTCACGAATGGTGTACATACCCCCCAGTGCGGTTGCATCGCCACGTCCGGCGGAACCGCCAATTTGGATTGGTTTGCCGGTAATGACGCCAAACTGGTTTTTCCCGGACAACTTAGAGTATTCATCCATCATCCAGGCCATCATCTGCGGAGTGGTATAGACATCAGGTGCAGGGACATCAACATCAGGTCCGATGAATTTCCAGATACAATTGATGTATGAACGGCTCAGGCGTTCGAGTTCTCCTTGTGAGAGTTCTTTTGTATTGCAGATAATACCGCCCTTACCGCCTCCGAGTGGCAGGTCAAGCAGTGCAGATTTCCAGGTCA
>CAZBYH010000154.1:0-4397 GCA_964496155.1 uncultured Methanoculleus sp. | reverse complement strand
AATCCTGCCGGTGCAGCTGAACGAGGCATTACTATCTGGGCAGATGATATGTCCGGATTTCTTTCCATCGATGCCGGTGTATCGGCACGGGATGCCTCCGGTATGTTGCAGGAAAACATCAGCATTGTCGCGGTGCCGGTCACTTCCATCTTGTCACCAACACCCGGAGATATTGGGTCAATTGAGCACCCCGGTGCGCTTTACGCCTTTGAATGCAGTCCGGAAGGAACGACGTTCTCTCCTCCAATCACTCTGACATTCATGCTTTCGGAAGAGGAGTGGAATTTGTATGGTTCACAGGCAGAAGTTGGATGGTTTAACAGTGCGACCGGTGCCTGGGAACGTATCCGCGGCGTGGCGGATGCAAATAAGAGAACTATTACCATTCAGATCAGTCACTTCAGCACGTATGCTCTCTTTGCAGAAGTGGTTCCGGCAGTGTCCCTGCCGGATGTGACAGAAGTGCCCGGCGGGCAATCGAATGGTTCATCCCTCTGGCTTTTGGGCGGTCTTGTCCTTGTCATTGCACTGGGTTTCGCGGGATATCTTGCAATCAGCAGAAGGAAGAACAAATAGGGAAAGAAATCCCTGAATGATACCATGGGGTTTTCCCTCATGGTAATTTAAACACCTTTTTTTTCTGAAATTTTTCCTCTCCTCTCTTCAGGATACCTGACCTAAACGACACTCGGCCCATCCTGATCACATACCATTGGGTCGCTGTCTTTTTTTGAACAGGCGTTTGTGTGCTGATTTCTCGTGTTCTGCCAGAAAAAAACATTGTTTATCTGACAGGTGGCTATTCTTTCTCCAATAACATCCTCAATAACAAGAAATCTGAAAATTTCTGAAAATGAATAAAGACGCTGTTTTAATAAACCCCGAATAGTTGAGAACCATTCGTGTAACGACCAAAGAGTGATTGAGATCGTGATGACCTGTTTTGGGGATGGGTCTACTGGAGATATCTGCGATTCCAAGGATTCCAGAATGCTGACAAAAATAGCCCGAAGTCGGCGGAAAATAACTCATTTTTCCTCTCATTTTTCCATATTGGATATATATGAGGTATTTTTTCCGATATTTCTCGTTATTATAAGATCGATTGCTGTTTAAAGCCTGATTTTTGGTGCGAATAAACGGGGTGCCCTCTAATTTAAATACGTATTAATGATAATACCAGCATATGTATCTCCTCCCTGCATTGCATGCCTCCTATATGACACGCATCTCTTTCACTCTGAAAAAATCCCTCTTCTTTTTGCTTTGTGTTGTAGTATTGTTGGTGAATTGTGCGGTTGTTCTTCCGGTATCAGCAGACGCGGTTTCAAATCCGTTGTACAGCGGCGGCAATGGCACTGTGGATGATCCCTATCTGATAAGCACGAGTGATAATATCATCAATCTCTCAACCGATTCCGGCACCTGGGGGCAGAATTTCATTCTGACGATTGACATTTCACTATCTCTGGGAAGTCCGACTGAGACGATTGGGAATGAATCCAATCCATTCACCGGCAGTTTTCATGGCAAGGGTTACACTATAGGCGAATTTACGATGAATGCACCTGATTCTGATCATATTGGCCTCTTTGGCTATCTTGGTGAAGATGGACAAATTAAGAATTTAACGGTTAACGCAGGTGTAGCAGGTGTTCAGGGAAATAGTAGTGTCGGGATACTTGTAGGTCGGTGCGGTGATGGTGGTATCATTACCCATTGTTCTGCAACAGGGGATGCCACTGCTACTCATAATTGTGCCGGCGGTCTTGTCGGTACAAATACCGGCACTGTAACAAACTGCCATGCAACGGGTAATGCCACTTCTGAGGAGAACGCCGGCGGTCTTGTCGGTTTAAACTGGTGTGATGGTTTTATTACGAATTGTTTTGCAACGGGGAATGCCACTGCTACCCTTGCTGTTGCCGGTGGACTTGTAGGGCTTAATTGTGAAACCATAGAGAATTGTAATGCAACGGGCAGTGCCACTGCTATTATTGGTGCCGGCGGTCTTGTCGGTGAAAATGGTGGTACCGTAACTGACTGTTCTGCAACGGGCAGTGGCACTGCTACTACTGATCATGCCGGCGGCCTTGTTGGATGTAATGGAGTGAGTAGTTCCATCACAACCTGTTCTGCTGCAGGCAGTGCCACTGCTAATCTGCGGGCTGGCGGTCTTGTTGGGAATAATACGGGCCTCATAACGAACAGTAATGCAACGGGCAGTGCCACTGCCGATGCATATACCGGCGGTCTTGTCGGGACGAATGATGGCACCGTAACAGACTGTTCTGCAACGGGCAGTGCCACTGCTAACGTAGATTGTGCCGGCGGTCTTGCCGGGTATAATGATGGCATCGTAACAGATTGTTCTGCAACAGGGAATGCCACCGTCACTACTGACTGTGCCGGGGGCCTTATCGGGAATAATTTAGGCACCGTAACGAACTGTTCTGCAACGGGCAATGTCACTGCTGCTCATGATTGTGCCGGCGGTCTTGTGGGGTTAAATTTTGGTTCCATAACAACCAGTTCTGCAACGGGGGGTGTCACTGCTGATAATGAAAATGCCGGCGGTCTTGCCGGTGAGAATTATGGTCTTGTAACGAAGTGTTCTGCAACGGGCATTGCGACTTCGAATCGGCACGCAGGTGGTCTCATCGGTTTTAATCAACCCAATGGCACCATAACGAATTGTAATGCAACGGGGAATACCTCTGCCATGTATTCTGCCGGAGGTCTTGTCGGGGTTAATAGTCACGATGGCACCATAACGAATTGTAATGCAACGGGCAATGCCAGTGCTGATAGATCTGGTGCCGGCGGTCTTGCCGGGGCTAATAATGGTGGCACCATAACGAATTGTAGTGCAACGGGCAATGCCACTGCTATTGAGAATTTTGCCGGGGGGCTTGTCGGGTATAATGATGGCACCATATCAAATTGTTCAGCAAAGGGGAATACCTCTGCCATGGATTATGCCGGTGGTCTTGTCGGGGCTAATTGTGGCACCGTAACTGACTGTTCTGCAACGGGTAATGCCAATGCGGATGATCTATTTGCTGGCGGTCTTGTTGGGGATAATAGAGACGGTGGCACCGTAACAAATTGTTCTGCAACGGGTAATGCCACTGCTACTCATGAGTGTGCCGGCGGGCTTGTCGGGTATAATAATGGGGGCACCATAACGAACTGTAATGCAACGGGCAGTGCCACTGTAACGGGATACTTGAGAGATGGTGGTTATGTCGGAGGTCTTGTCGGAGGTCTTGTCGGGTATAATGATGAAGATGGCACCGTAATGAACTGTTATGCAACGGGCAATGCCACTACTACTGCTAATTATGCCGGTGGTCTTGTCGGGACGAATGAAGGCACGGTAACGAACTGTTCAGCAACAGGCGATGCCACTGCTACTACGGATTGTGCGGGTGGTCTTGTCGGGAATAATTTCGGCCCCGTAACGGAAAGTTATGCAACGGGCATTGCGACTTCGAATTGGCATGCCGGCGGACTTATCGGTTTTAACCGACCTGATGGCACGGTAACGAATAGTTATGCAACGGGTAATGCCACCGCTACTATGCTTGGTGAGAACGCCGGGGGCCTTGTCGGGTATAATTTTGGCGCTGTAACGAACTGTTATGCAACGGGGACTGCCAATTCGTATCAGCGTGCCGGTGGTCTTGTCGGGTATAATCGTGGCCCCATAATAAACGGATATGGAACCGGCACTGCCAATTCGTATCAGTATGCCGGTGGTCTTGTTGGTGATAATTCAAACACCGTAACGAACTGTTTTGCAACGGGCATTGCCACTGCTGATAATTTCGCCGGCGGTCTTGTTGGTAGCAATACCGGCAGTATAACGAACGGGTATCGCCATGATGCACAGGGCACTGATGGTATCCACATATCCACTCTCACAAAATTCATGGACTATGATTTCCTTACCGGAAATACAACAAATAATGGGTTAAACTGGTCTCCGGACATCATCAGCACCAGTGTGAACCCATCAATAATCTGGCGGGTGTCGGTAACCAAAGACCACTATCCCATCTTACAGGGGGGACAATCACCGGTAGCCGATTTCGTTGCCACACCGCTTGTGGGCTATGCTCCTTTGCGGGTGACGTTCACGGATACTACCGTGGGCAGTCCGTCTGCATGGCTCTGGAACTTTGGTGACGGCGAGACCTCGACAGAACAAAATCCGGTGCACACCTACCAGCGTGCCGGTGCCTATACCGTTTCTCTCAAGGTAACGAACGCGTATGGCTATTACAATTTGGGGAAGATCCATTATATCAGCGTCAGATATTATTCGGGCGGGGATAGCGGAGATACGCCAATACCCGCTGTAGTGCCTACCGCCCCGCCGGTCACTCCTCAGC
>CAZBYH010000153.1:0-4557 GCA_964496155.1 uncultured Methanoculleus sp. | reverse complement strand
AGGGAAATTTGCGGGCAGCACTGACACGGGCAGCACGATACCTGGGTATGGCAGTCTTTGTAAACAATCAGGGGGGGTTCAATATCAGCTTTAAGCACATCAACTGCAAGAAGCGGGACATATTTTCACGGTTTGTCAATGCTGAAGCGCTTGAATGTAATATTAAAGCATTAAAAGAGGTAATTTTAGAGAGAAATTCCAGAAAATGTGAGGATTTCATGGATGCGTTTGAGCAGATTATCCGTGAATCCGGCGGATACTATTTTGAATATCCATGGCATATCTGCCGCGGACATGACCTTATCTGCATTCTGGTTCGTGATCTCAACCTGCGGTATTCCCTGCGTAGCGGTGAGCAGATTAGTGGCCGGGATCTCGAGCGTCTCCTACGGCGCCACTATCATGCGGTGTACTTTGCAAAGACCGACCTGTGCCAGGCGATTCACTGCTGGGAAGAGGATACGTTTGGGAAGGGCGTCTCAAAGGTCTTCTCCGCTCAGATATATCGGGTTCTGTTGTGAGATAGAAAATCAGGTAATTCATGCAGATTCTGATCATTATGTTCAGATGCCGGGCTGAGGATTTATTTCGCAGGAAATGAGTGCACTGATGATTCTTCAGATATTCGAATGGGGTCTGTATGGTGTCTTCTGCCTGTGCCTTTATTCAATTCTTGAGACCGGTGTCAGATACGGCCACAGGATAGCATGCATAATCGGTATGGGGTGAGAATGAGATCCGGCTGATTTCGACTCGAAGGAGTAAAACCAACCAAACGTTTTAAAAAAATATTACTGAATATTCGAATAATTGTCAATAATTTCATCCATTGCGGTATGGCGCAGATCCATGAGTGCGAGGATAACCGCATCAGAGAATATCATAGCTGCGGTCTCGAAAAGTGAGCCTGTAGGCGCCTTTGGGTTATAGGCCGCACCCGACCGGTGTTCTCCGGTTATCTGCCGGATGGCAAAGTCAGAGGGGAGCCCTTCGTCGTCATACGGACGGCTGTTGAGAATCACCATCATATCAGCTATTTTTGCCATGGTAGATTCATTGCGTGATGTGAGTAACGCGAACCTGCCGCCGACTGCCTTGGCAGTTTTGCATATTTCCGTAATGGAATGTGTTTCACCAGACCCCGAGAAGGCAACGAGCAGGTCACCCTTCTGCATTGCAGGGGTAATCGTTTCCCCAACAACATAACTTTCCATCCCGAGATGCATCAGCCGCATCGCAAATGCCTTGCCAATGAGTCCTGAACGCCCTGCACCGGCCACATAGATCCGGGGAGAAGTAATAAGCGCCTGCATAAACTGCCCTTCTTCTCTTTCAGATACGTCATCAGCGATAAAACACGTTGCAGAGATGATCATTCGCATTAATTCCCGGATTGTATAATTTGTCCCCATATTTGCCGTACAGATGTTGGACATGCTATATGATAACTATATGATAACGTTCTTCACGATAGGTTCCCGTAGAAAAAAAGGATATTATTTGCATCAGCAGTGCCGGTATGCCTGTACAAGTCTGTTCATACCCTCTCTGATCTCTTCTTCTGTTGCCGTGGAGAAGTTCAGGCGGAAGGTGTCATGGCCGCCGCCTTCCGCATAAAAGGGCACACCGGGGAGAACTGCCACGCACTCCTTCAGGCATGCATCAAAGAGTGTAATTGAGTCCTTCCCATCAGGCATGGTGGCAAGCATGAACATGCCTCCTTCCGGCGTGGTATGAGAGACGTCCGGTAGCAGGTCATCTAAGAGGTCACACATCTGGCGGCAGTTTGTTTCATAAACCCGGCGTACCCGTCTGAGATGGCCTTCATAGTCATGGGTGGTTAGGTAACGATGCATTATTGTCTGGGAGAGTGCATTCGGGTGAAGATCTGCTGCCTGCCGGACGGCATCGAACTTTTCTATAACCGGGCCCGGTGCATAGATCCAGCCGATGCGCATACCAGGTGATACGGTCTTGGAAAATGATCCGCTCATCACCCCGCATTCCGGTGCAAAGGCCTTGACCGGCATGCGGGGCCTGCCGTCAAAGGCAAGTTCGCCGAATGCATCATCTTCATAAAAGATGGTCTCTGTTTCCCGGCAGCACTCCGCACACTCCCTCCGAACGATATCACTGTATGAGGTTCCGGAAGGGTTCTGAAAATTAGGGATTCCGTAAAAGAAGGCGAGTTTCTCTTCCCGGCACAGGGCCCGGAATGCGTCCATCACAGGCCCCTCTTCTGTCATCGGAACCGTCTTAATCCGGGGCTGGTAGTAGCTGAAGGCCTCAATTGCGCCGAGATAACCAGGCCGTTCCATTCCAACCATCGTGCAGGGATCCACGAGTATCTTTGCGGTGAGATCCAGACATTGTTGTGAGCCGTTTGTGATGCGTATTTCATCGGTGGTGGTGGATAACCCCAGACGAGACCGATAGCGTGCTGCGATATATTCCCGCAGGGGGAGATAGCCATCGGTCGTTGTATACTGGAGGGCCGCCTCCCCTTCGTCAGCAAAAACGGCTGCTGCGGCATCGCGGATACCTGCCACATCGATGAGGGAGGTCATCGGCAGGCCGCCTGCAAAGGAGATTATTTCCGGGTCGCGTGATACAGCAAAGAGCCGTCCTAGAAATGATTCCGGAGCGGCGTCAAGCCTGCGTGCAAAATGGTAGTCCATGAGTGCCTCTTATTGTATACTCAATCTGGACGGAAGATACAAAAACCAATCCGATAACGATAGCAAAGAAAAGCCCCGTTGATTCCGGGGTGGTATCAAAAAAAATATTATGCGAGATAGTCCGCAGGTTCAGGAATCTGTTCCTTGAGACCTTTGCGCTTTCTAATCTCTTTCACGACATCCCTGAGCAAGCCAGCGGGAACAGTCTCGAACCCGGCGAATTCGGTAGACCACATAGCACGCCCTTCCGTTGCGGACCTGACATCTCCCGCGAAACCAAAGAGTTCAGCTACCGGTGCCTTTCCGACGACGGTAACGGTGTCACCTAAGGAGCTCATGTCGAATACCTGGCCACGCCGTCCCTGGATCTGGGAGGTTGCTGCACCCATGTGATCCTGGGGAACCGTGATCTGAAGAATTTGCATGGGTTCAAGGAGCGAAATGCCGGCCATCAGAAGGCCGCCTTTCACCGCACCACGGACAGCAGGAATGACCTGTGCCGGGCCACGGTGGATAGCATCCTCGTGGAGCTTAACATCGACGAGGTGGATCTTTACATTCTGGACCTGTTCGTTCGCGAGAGGGCCGCCGGCGAGTGCTTCACGCCACGCATCAAGGACAAGCTCCATGGTCTCGTTGAGATACTGGATACCTTTTGTCATGTCGAAGAACATGTTGGTGCCCTGGATAGCAACAAGGCCCTTTGCCTCGTCCTTGTCAAATCCTGCCTCAAGCATTGCGTCACGGCGTTCCAGTGCCGGGAGGTCCATAGAGATCTTCCCGTCTTTTATCATTTGGACGACATTGTCCGGAACAGGCTCAAATTTAAGATAAAACCGGTTGTGACGGTTTGGTGACTTACCTTCGACCGGGCCTACTGTACCGGTGATCGTCTCACGGTAGACCACAATCGGCGGGGTAGTCACGATCTCAACACCCTTATCATGGTGGATACGGTGGGTGATGATCTCAAGGTGCAGCTCTCCCATACCAGAGATCAGGTGTTCTCCGGTCTCCTCGTTGATGTTCACGACAACGGTCGGATCTTCCTTTCCGACCTGACGGAGCACGGTAACGAGCTTGGGGAGATCCTTCATGTTCTTTGCTTCAACAGCAACGGTCATGACAGGCTCTGAGTAGTGCGTGAGGGACTCAAAGGTCTGCAACTCCATCAAACTTGAGACAGTCGAACCAACTGAAGCATCTTTGAGGCCGGTGACAGCGGCGATATTTCCTGCATTCAGTGACTCGACCTCAATACGCTCTGCACCCATGAAAATGCCGACCTGGGTGAGACGGTTGATGCGCTTTGCAGAACCCATGACATACAATTCGTTGCCACGTCTCAGGGTGCCAGAGAAGAGACGTCCGGTAGCGACTTCGCCTGCATGCTGATCAAAGGAGATATCGGTTACCATCAGGCATACCGGACCTTCAGGATCACAGTTAAGCATTGCCTGGCCTTCTGCGGTACTCGGGTCTCCGTGCTGCCAGATGATAGGCACACGGCGCTTCTGGGCAACGGCGGGATTCGGAAGATGGTTAACCACCATATCGAGAACAACCTGACAGAGAGGGCTTGACTTGGCGAGAGTCTTCATGTCTCCTGCTTTACAGCAGTCATACACGTCTTTGAATGAGACCCCGCTCGTCTTCATGAACGGAATTGAGATGGCCCAGTTGTAAAGAGCTGAGCCGAATGCAACCGTTCCCTCGGCTGCATCTAATTTCCAGCCATTCTTATATGCCTCTTCGTTCATGCCTTTAATGAGCCTGTTCACCTTATCGATGACTTTCCCAAGGCGAATCTGCATCTCCATTTCATCGACCTGAAGTTCATTGATCAGGCGATCTACTTTGTTGATGAAAAGAACCGGTC
>CAZBYH010000152.1:0-4561 GCA_964496155.1 uncultured Methanoculleus sp. | reverse complement strand
TGAGGCCCGTCTTCACATCGACATTGCAATATTCACGAAGGATGTCGACGCCTTCGTCCGCGAGCGTATCGCTGACCAGTACTGTAAAATCTCTCACTATTTTTCCCTGATACTTGTTGTTCCCAACAGATATTCATGGTTTGCCCGTGTCCTCCCATGGACGGAGGGCGCAGCATCTTATCTGCATTACCGGATGAGAAACACGCGGTACAATCATACATCCAAACGAGGTGAGGGTTTTTAGTCGTTACCTTGAATACCTCTCCGAGGGGAAACGTAACCAATCATCGGGGTAATTCCCCACAATGATACCAAAACCATTCAGGTAATAATGAAAATGACAAAATCCCCCCCTATTCTGTGGCTAGCTGAGATCCAGAAAGAGGATATCCCTTCTGTCGGTGAAAAGGTCACATCTCTTGCAGAAATGACCGCAGTTGGCCTCCCCGTTCCAAACGCATTTGTGGTGACCGCACAGGCATTCCGCTGGTATATCGAGAATGCAAAGATTGACACAGAGATATTCTCACGTCTCTTTGGGTTGGACGTCGAGAACTTAGACCTTCTGGAAAAGACGGCAGCAGATGTGATAACCATCGTCATGAAGACCCCCGTGCCGGACGAAATCAGGGAGGATATCATCCGTTCATACGCACAGATGGGAGATAATGTCGTCGTCGCTGTCCGTTCCAGTGCAACCGCAGGGGATCTGCAGGATACCTACCTGAACATAAAAGGCATCGATGCACTCATTGAAGCAATTCAGAAGTGCTGGGCGTCCCTGTACACTGCACGGGCGATTTACTACCGTGCCAAACAGGGGTTTGACGATTCTCTCGTTGACCTCGCAGTCATTGTGCAGGAACTGATCGTTACCGAAAAGGCCGGTGTGCTCGTCACATCGAATCCTGTCAGCGGTGAACCGACCACGATCATCGAAGGTTCATGGGGTCTGGGTAAGGCGGTTGTTTCAGGAGCTGTCTCCCCAGACAATTATGTCTTTGACCAGCTGACCGCTCAGATTGTAGACCGTCATATTGCGACCAAGAAGACGGAATTCCTGCCCGATGGTGAGCATGGAACAAAGGAAGTTCCCGTATCACCGGAGCGACAGAATGCCACAGTTCTATCAGATGCCGAGATTTCCGCCCTCGCAAAGTTTGGCAGGATCTCTGAACAGTATTTTGGTGTGCCACAGGATATGGAGTGGGGCATTGTCGGCGACACCATCTATATTTTCCAGTCGCGGCCGGTCACCACGGCTGTCGAAAAAACCGGTGTTGCAAAGAAATACATATGCAACGAAGGCCGTATCATCCTCAAAGGTCAGGGTGCATCACCCGGGATTGCAGCAGGCCGTGTCGTCATTGTCAATGACGTATCAGACCTTGGCCGGATAGAAGACGGTGACATCATGGTCACAACGATAACCAACCCTGATATGGTGCCCGTTATGCGCAAGGTATGTGCCATCATCACCGATGAAGGTGGTATGACCTGCCATGCAGCGGTTGTGTCCCGTGAACTGGGAACGCCTGCTATCGTGGGGACAAAGAACGCGACCCGGATCCTCAAAGAAGGGGACATCATAACCATAGACGGAAAGAAAGGGTTCATCTTTGAAGGGGATGTCACGTCATCAGCAGGTATCTGTCCCGCCGCAGCTGCCGGGTCAGCATACGCCTCTGCACCCATCATCACCGAAACCTCCATCAAGGTCAATGTCTCTCTTGCCGAGGCTGCCACACGGGCGGCAGCTACCGGTGCAGACGGCGTAGGCCTCCTGAGAATTGAGCATATGATCCTCGCTCTCGGTAAGACTCCCGGATGGTATATCAAGAACAAGAAGGAAGAAGAGTTCATCTCTGAACTCTACGACGGCATCAAGACCATCTTAGACGCATTCCCCGGCAAACCGGTCTGGGTCCGCACTCTGGATGCACCGACTGACGAATTCCGGAACATGCAGGGCGGAGAGTGTGAAATAGTAGAGCACAACCCGATGCTTGGATGGCGCGGCATCCGCCGTGACCTGCAACAGCCTGAGCAGTTCCGCCTGCAGGTTGAGGTGTTCAAGCGCCTCTGGGCACAGGGCTACAGCACCATGGGCCTGATGTTCCCGCTCGTGAGCCATCCTGACGAATTTATCCGCGCAAAACAGATGCTTGCAGACTGGGGCGTGGACGTGAATACCACCACACTCGGCATCATGATTGAGGTTCCGTCCAGTGTGCTGATGATTGATGAGTTCATTGCAGCAGGCATCAACTTTGCCTCATTCGGCACCAATGACCTCATCCAGTACACACTCGCAATTGACCGCAACAACCAAAATGTGGCGGACATGTACTTCCCGAAACACCCGGCTGTATTGAGACTCATTGAGTATGCCATCAGCAGATGCCGTGAAGGCGGTGTTGAGTGTTCCATCTGCGGGCAGGCAGGTTCTGATCTTGAAATGGTTGAATGGCTTATCCAGACCGGCATCACCAGTGTCTCTGCAAACATTGACGCAGTGCAGGAGATCCGTGAAAGGGCTGCACGCACCGAGCAGCGAATGCTTCCTGACCTGGCGAGACGTTAGATGCGTAGCACGGGTCTGACGGAAGACAAACTAGAAGACGAACTCTTCTCTTTCCTCTTGTCGGTCAAAAAGAATGACCGGCAGTATCACCATGTGCTCAGTTCAATGTGCACACTGCCTCATCCAGTAGCAGTGCGGGCCATGAACCTCTTTATTGAGTCAAATCCGGGGGACCCGGGTCTTTTTGAAGAGACAGCCTCTCTTGAAGCACTCCTCGTTAAACGCCTGGGCTCCCTCATGCATCTTTCGGAGGAGTGCGGGTATGCAACCTCCGGGGGCTCCGGATGGCACGCAGGAAAACAGAAGTGCTCTCCCCAAACGTCGTTGTACCGGAGTCGGCCCACTTTTCATTTGAGAAGGCCTGTGAAATCATTTCTCTTGAGATGCAGGCCGTCCCATCGGATAACCGGTACCGGATTGATGCAGATGTCGACACCTTCGTCCGCAAGCGTATCACTGACTTGTACGGTAAAATCTCTCACTGCTTTTTCCCTGATACGTGTAGTTCTCAGCTGATATTCATGGTTTTCCCGTGTCCTCCGGTGGCAAAAGGAACAAGGCATCGGATCTTCATCACCAAGAAGAGAAACATGCACTGCAATTGTACATATAGCGTACACATCTAAACAATATCAGGGAGATTAGTCGTTAACTTGAATAACTCTCCGGAAGGAAACATAACCAATCATCGTGGTAATTGTCCACAGTGGTAGTAAAACATTCAGGTGACCCATGAGCATGACAAAATACCCAAATATTCTGTGGCTTGCTGAAATCCAGAAAGATGATATCCCTTCCGTCGGTGGAAAGGGCGCATCTCTTGGAGAAATGGCCTCAGTCGGTCTGCCGGTTCCAAACGCATTTGTGGTAACGGCACAGGCGTTCCGTTGGTATATCGAGAATGCAAAGATTGACAAAAAAATATTCTCACTTCTCTCAGGGTTGGACGTTGACAACTCAGATCTTCTGGAGAAGACGGCAGCAGATGTGAGAGCTATCGTCATGAAGACCCCGGTGCCGGACGAAATCAGGGCGGATATCACCCGCTCATATACACAGCTGGGTGATAATGTCATCGTTGCTGTCCGTTCCAGTGCAACCGCAGAGGATCTTCCCGAAGCCAGTTTTGCCGGCCAGCAGGATACCTACCTGAACATAAAGGGCGTTAATGCACTCATTGAATCTGTTCAGAAGTGCTGGGCGTCCCTGTACACTGCACGCGCGGTTTACTACCGTGCCAAACAGGGGTTTGACGATTCCCTCGTTGACATCGCTGTCGTTGTGCAGGAACTGATCTTTTCAGAGAAGGCCGGTGTGCTATTCTCGTCCCATCCGGTCACCGGTGAACCGACCTCTATCATCGAAGGTTCATGGGGTCTGGGAGAGTCGGTTGTCTCAGGATCTGTCTCACCTGACAACTACATCTTTGACCAGCGATCCGGACGGATTGTTGACCGTTATATTGCGACCAAGAAGACAGAGATCCTCCCGGATGGCGATCACGGGACAAAGGAAGTAGCTGTCTCCCCTGAGCGGCAGAACGCCGCAGTTCTATCTGATGCTGAGATCGCCGCCCTCGCAAAGTTCGGCAAGGTCTCTGAACTGCATTATGGTGTACCGCAGGATATGGAGTGGGGTATCGTCGGTGACACCATCTATATTCTCCAGTCACGGCCTCTTACCACGATTGTCGGAAAAACTGGTGTAGCAAAGAAAGCTAAAAGCAGCAACGGGCGTATCATCCTCGAAGGTCAGGGTGCATCACCGGGGATTGCAACCGGTCGTGTCGTCATTGTCACCGGGGTAAAAGACCTTGGGCGAATAATAGACGGGGACATCATGGTCACAAAGATGACCAACCCCGACATGGTGCCCGGTATGCGCAAGGTAAGTGCCATCGTCACTGATGAAGGTGGCATGACCTGCCATGCAGCGATTGTGTCCCGTGAACTGGGCACGCCTGCTGTCGTCGGGACA
>CAZBYH010000151.1:0-4595 GCA_964496155.1 uncultured Methanoculleus sp. | reverse complement strand
GGAAAGAAAAACCAAGTGAGGGAAACTACTTTTTCCGGGCTACAGTAATATATCCGCTGTGGCTTACGCGCGTAGACGGGCGAGTGCCTCGCTTCGTTCGTGTCAGTTCGCGACCTATCAGTTCGTGGCAGACGAGATCGGTGAAGAGTGGTTCTGCCGTGTCCATCACAATAAATGTCTGCTCCAGAAACGGCGTGTAGGTGGCAAGATAGCCTCCCGGTCTGAGGAGGGCATGGGCGTGGTGGATATGTGCCTCTGTTATCTGCAGGTCAAGGTGAACGACGTCGTAGGCACCTTCTGCATGGAGCATGTCACCCGCGATGACTTCCACATTATCAAGACCTGCCTCCTCGATATTCTTGCGGCAGACATTGGCAAACTCTTCACGGATTTCATATGTGGTCACCGTCTTTGCAATGCCGCCGAAGTAAATTGAGGCAATTGCGCTCCCCGTTCCTGCATCCAGCACATCGTCATTTCTGTTCATGCCGGTGAGTGCACAGACCATCCCGATATCCTTCGGGAGCATTGGTGCACCAGTGCGGCGGGCATGGGCAAAGAAATCGGTTGGCCGGGGAATCCTGACATAGAATGGGATACCAAGATGTGTTTCGATGGTATCGCCCGGCTTTGCCTCCCGGATGGTATTCAGGTCGATAATGCCCTTGTCGGTGGAAAATGTTCCCTCGCCGGCACGGACATAATACTCCTTTCCGTCGTGGATAAGAAGGACTCGCTTGCCATCAGGGATCATGAAGAGGTGAGCCTGATGATCGCATCTGCGATCTCGCCGTTTGCTTCTTTGAGTGCAGCACGTGCTTCATCAGGGGTGACCTGAGCCTGTTCTGCAACAAGCATCACATCTCCATCCGGAATTGCCACAACTTTCGGAACAAATACCGGTTCGCTGCCCTGCAGCTGGTAGGTCTTTTGGCCCTGCATGATCGTAACGACGACCTCTGCCGGTTCAAAGACGTATTCACCTTCGGTTGTATAGATGACGACCCGCTCAACACCTTCGATCTCCTCCATCTTCATGCCGAGCTGTTTCATCATCTGTTTCATCTTTTTCGGGTTTATTCCTGGCAGCATTTTAGATCAACCTTCCTGATCGTACCTGTACTGCTCCACCGTAATTAAATGCCATCATCTCATCACCAGAGAGGAGCGCATTGCCGGTGCCGATGAGCTGATCCTCGCCGGTGACAACGAGGACTTCCTCACCTGCCATAATTCCCGGATCAGCTGCAAGGACATGTTTTGCCATTGCATTCTTTCCTTTCATAATGAACTCTGCCACCTCTTCTGCGACTGATACCCGGTAGGTTGGCGCGGGCAGATGCCGCCAGAGTCGTTCTGCTCCTTCAATGGAGAGCGTAAATCTTCCGTCATGGGCACGGACGGTGGCGATACGGACGCTATCTAGTAGCACATAGCGTATCCGTTTCGTGGTGGACAGTTTGAAAGTGCATTCTTCAGGGAAGAGAGCAGCTCCTGCTCCTCTCCCAAACTGGTAATCCGCGATTTTCCGGACGCGGTTACCTGCGCTGTTCTGCAATAATTCTGTTGACACGTTCTGCAAACCCCTCTTCGGTATTCCTTGGAATATATGCTCCCGCAGCTATCTTATGTCCTCCGCCCCCGCCACCAATTTCCTCAGATGCCGTGATGAGTGCAGCCTGCAGGTCAATGCCCCGTTCCACCATGCGGGTATTGGTTCGCATGGAGACCTTCACCAGATCGGGATCGTCATTGAGGTAGCAGAGAATCATAATTGGTTTTTCGTAGTCCAGTTTGGAGAGGGCCATCCCTGCTCCTATCCCGACGATGGTGTCGGGGAATCGGTCGCCGACATGGATGTGCTGGATGTGACTTAGGACCGTCGTGCCGGTGTCGAGGATATACTCCATCATCTCACGTATGATCCGTTTGTGGTGGCGCAGCATCCGTTCACCTTCCCGGTACGCCTGTGCACGGTCGCCGGCACATACGGCACTTCCCACGCGTGGGCGGGCCCAGCGGCCGCAGGCATTGAGCATGGTCGCATATTCAGATGCATTCCGTAGGGGCGTCCCTTTCTCCTCGTCCGGAAAGATATAGTGTTCTGCAAGGAGGCGGGAGACATCCTGACCGGTTGCAAGCATCTGCTGTGCGAGGCCGTTTATTATGCCGGATTTCTCGTCGGAGTCAAGATCCTCCCATACCCGATCCTTGCCACCTGCGGTTTTCTCTGCTATTTCCAGTTTCCTCAGAAATGCCTCAGATTTCTGCTCATTATTAGAGATTCCCGGAATAAACGGGTCATCGCTGAATGCGAGGCAGACTTTGAGTGGACGGGTGGAGATGCCGTAGCAGTTCAGCTGTTTCTGTACAATTTCAATGGTGCCTGCACGCTCCCCGTCTGCTGCAATTTCCCGTGCCGGTCCCGTCAGGCCGCAGTGCTCCCTGGCCATCATATCGCCGACATTTCCCACGACGGCGTTTTTGGCAAGCATGCCAAGGTTCGGATGTCCGGGGTTCATCTCTTTGGCGACGAGGTAGCCAATTCCTGCTGCAGAAAGTTGTGTGTGGCCATACGGCTGACCGTTTGCCTGCAGATACGGGGTGTCCACGTTTTGTGATATATGGTGGTCAATAATTGCCACATCATCTGTCCCCATGCCCCGTTTCTCAAGGAGATTCTGTTGTCCTGCCCCGAGGTCGATGAAGACCTTCAGGCTGTTGTCTTCCGGCACATATTTCATGGTCATGGGTTCAAGCTGACGTACAAAGACACTCTGTGCAGGGATATGGGCATCCATGCATGCCTGCATCATAATCGCTTCACTGGTGATGCCGTCTGCGTCGATGTGAGATATCACGGTGACTGCGTCTGCATGCTGTATCTGCCGGGCGACGGCCCGGACATCATCTTGAAACGTCATTTGCTGAGGTAGTGATTGTCATTGCTCTTTGAAGTAAGGTGTCATTATGATGGAATGTTAATGAGGGAATACAGTGAAAGGGTCTGATAGGAAAAATACAGGTGCGGTATGATGAACGCTGAAGAGCATACGGTGGGATTTCGTGAATTCCGGGAAACCGGCTTTATCAGTCCGGAGAGGATGCGGGCTGTTGACGCCAATGCACAGGCGCTGGGTGTGTCTGCTGTTCAGCTGATGGAGAGTGCGGGGAAGGGGCTCGCAGACTATGTAAGGGGCATGTCTCTTGAACATGTGGTAGTGCTCTGTGGGAAAGGAAACAATGGTGGTGACGGGTTTGTCGCGGCCCGCCATCTCTGTCGCGACTGCATGGTGGCCGTGATCTGCCTGTCGCGGGAACTGCGAACCCCGGAAGCGGCCCGAAATTTTAGCGTTCTTTCTCACTGTAGTGTTTCGGTCATCCTCGCCGAAAGCCGCGAAGCTGTTTTGGGATGCAGAAATATCATTTCTTCTGCAGATATCGTCATCGATGCAATGCTTGGCACCGGCATCACCGGAAGTCTCCGGGAACCATATGCCACCTGTGTTGGTGTGGTGCGTGAATCCGGCGTTCCGGTAGTCGCTGCTGATATGCCGACCCCCGGCCTTCCTGCGACCGTGGTCTGCTCGTTTCACCGTGCGAAAAGCGAGGATCCTGTTGTTATCGACATTGGCATTCCCGATAGGGCCGAGTGTTTCACCGGTCCGGGTGATCTACTGATGCTGCCAACAAAGGATCAGAACTGCCACAAGGGTGTAGGAGGTGAAGTGCTTATCATCGGTGGCGGGCCCTATCAGGGGGCGCCATATCTGGCGGGTATGGCAGCCATCCGTGCCGGTGCGGATATTGTCCGGGTGGCAACCCCGAATATGCTGCCCTGCCCGAATTTGATTGTGGAGCAGACGAAAGGGGCAGTGATTCGGGAAGAGGACGTCGATCGCCTCGCCGGGCTCTCGGAGCGTGCAGATGTTACGGTATGCGGGTGTGGTCTGGGGGTGGAAAGTCATGCAGTCATCACCGACATTGCAGGGTACATGGGGCGGGCAGTCTTTGATGCGGATGCCCTCCGGCACCCCCTCCCGGTTGCAGTCACTACGATATACACGCCCCATGCGGGGGAGTTTTTCCGGATGACGGGGTGTCGCCTGCCAGATGACCCCGTTGGACGCGCCCGCATGGTGCGTGACCACGGGCCTGCCGGAGTGACACTGATGAAAGGACCGGTGGATATCATATCGGACACAGCCCGTGTCCGGTTCAATCGCACCGGAACGCCACACATGACCGTGGGCGGCACAGGGGATGTCTTGGCAGGCATCGTAGGGGCTTTCTTCTGCCGTCTTCCGGCGTTTGAGGCAGCTTCTCTGGGTGCGTATATCAACGGGCGCGCCGGAGAATTGCTGGCAGACAGGGGGGATGGTCTTGCTGCAACAGATCTCCTCTCTCAGATACCTTTTGCCATCTCCGGTGCGAAAGACAGGCGTAGTGATAAGTCAGATCATGACGAAACGTTCTGACAGGAGATCCTGTCACTACAATGGTTGGGATCAAAGATCTGGAGATACGATGCCCGAATTTACTCATATCAATAATGATCGTGCCTATATGGTCGATGTAACGGAGAAGGATGATGT
>CAZBYH010000150.1:0-4621 GCA_964496155.1 uncultured Methanoculleus sp. | reverse complement strand
TCCTTCTCAAAGAAGTGATCCGGTTTCGTCCCACAACAATAGACTCGGGATCAACAGTCGTACATGCCGCTGAGAAGATGTGTCATGATGAAGTTGGCAGTTGTATTGTGCTGACAAACGGTATCCCCGTGGGAATTATTACCGAACTGGATATCAACTGTAAAGTTGTTGCAAAAAACAGAGTACCCGGCGATGTGTTTGTTCATGAAGTGATGAGCACACCCCTGATTACTATTGGCCTTGATAAAACCGTGGAGGATGCCGCCAATGTAATGTTGAAGAACAAAGTCCGGAGAATCCCGGTTGTTGAGGATTCACGACTCGTCGGTATTGTTACCGTGAGGGATATTCTGGCGGTATCCAATGAATTGAATGGTATTATGGCAGATCTCATCGAAATAAACCGGATGGATGAGATTGTTGACGGGATCTGTGACGGATGTGGAGGCATGTCAGATAAATTGGTAAGTGTTAACGGAAACATGTTATGCCCCAGATGTAATGGGGAGGATGAACCGTTATGAAGGCATTCTCTGAGCTGATGCGTACGATTCCTGAATTATACCCCGATGATCTGATCACAAAGGCGAGAAAGGTTTTGCGCGAGGATTCATTCAGGGAAATCTTCATCCGAAACAGGGACGGGAGTCTGGCTGGGTATATTGACATTTCGGATGTGATTCTTGAAAATCAAACGAAATCGAATCTGGAAGTTCAGGCGTTTCTCCGTGGTGCACCTGTTGTGCAATCCGGAGATTCCTTAGAGGCAGTCCTTCTGAAGATGAGAGATGCGCAGATAGACAGCGTAGCAGTCTGCTCTCCTTCCGGGGAGCTCATCGGAGCGGTGCAACTCTCAGCAATCTTTCCGATTATCATGTCCCGCCAGCAACCGAAAGGAGTGGTTGAAGATTACATGACCCGTGAGGTAGTAACCTGCCGTCCGGATGACCCGTTACATGCCGTCCATTCCCTGATAACAGAGAGCGGGTATGATGCGCTTCCTGTTGAAAAAGAGAATAAAATCATAGGCATGATATCCCGAAGAGATCTGATCGCACACGGGCATATCCGTCAGTCTATTGAAGCGCAGCACCGAACACCCGTTGAGTATATCATGGTCACTCCTGCCATTGTTACCTTCAGGAATAACACGATCGCAGACGCTGCAAAGGCAATGATACAGTATGATGTCAGCCGTCTTCCGGTTGTTGAACAGGACGGTCAGATCGTAGGTATTGTAACACGTCAGGACATTCTCAAAGCTCTTGAATTACCCGGAGTTGTACATGCATAAGAATATTAAAAATGCGAAAACAGCCGATGAAATTTGGAAAAACCCTGGAAAAATGAGTGGACGCCCGGTAGAATTTTCAACCAACAAAGCGGAACACTCCTCTGAAATTCTGGCAATTGGAACAAGTAACGTCTATTCTGTTCCTCAGACGATGCAGATAATCAAGGCGGTAGAGGCCATGAGCACAAAGGGGTTTCGGCGGTTACCGGTCACCGATCCAGGTACGGGAAGGCTGTATGGTCTGGTAACCGCAGGTGATGTGGTTGACCTGATGGGAGGGGGATCGAAGTATAACCTTGTAAAGGTTAAACATCGCGGACAACTCCTTTCGGCAATCAATGAACCGGTCAAAGAAATAATGTCTACAAAGCTTGAAACAGTCAGTTCCGGTGATAATCTTCCGGATGTGGTAGACAGGATTGTAACGACCAAAATCGGTGGCCTTCCTATCGTTAATGGTGATGACAGGCTGATGGGAATCATCACAGAACGTGATGTTCTTCAGGTACTCACCTCGTTTCAGAGTTCCAGTTTAGTCGAAGATGTGATGACCACATCCCCACGTGTCATTACTCCGGGTGAAACCATTCAGAGTGCGGCAAGAGAGATGACGCAGTATAAATTCAGGCGGCTGCCCGTTGTCAGTGATGATGTCCTTTTCGGCATTGTGACGGCAATGGATATTATGAAATATGTTGGTGATGGCACTATATTTGAGAAGATGACTACCGGTTCAACAGATGATGTTCTCGATATTTCAGTGCGCTCCCTGATGACAACCGATCTTCAGACAACAACACCATCGGCGAATGTTGGTGATGCGGCACGGTTTATGCTTGCAAAAGGTGTAGGTGGCCTGCCGGTCATCGAAGATTCTCGTCTGGTTGGCATGATTACCGAGTATGACATGGTCCGGGCTCTTCAGAATGAGTTGTAAAGATATAGCATTTCAGCACAAAAATCAGGATTGATATAAGAAGCGTGAAGAAAAAACAATCATGCTTTTTATGGCATCCTTCCTCTGTGGGACACGGAGGATGCCTGATGAACAGGTATGTTGAATATTTAGCCTTAACCCTGTGAAAAACAGGATTATGAATCGGATATATGTATCCAGGAAGTGGCATAATGAGTCAGGAAATATTTGTCAAAGATGTGATGTCCAAGTCGATTACTATCGCAAAATCTGCTCCAATTACCGAAGCGCTTGATAAAATGCTTGCAGAAGGTGCGGATCCTCTGATTGTGACACACAACGGTTCCGTTATGGGAACAATTTCACGGGCAGCTCTTGCGGAAACTCTTGGCAGCAAGAAGACATCCACTCTGTCACCAACGCAGATTCATGTAGCGAATCAGACTGATGAAAATTACACATCAGTCTATGGGGATCAGGAGGCAGACATACTAATTCCGCTTCTTCAGGAATATAAATTAGTTGTTGTGCTTGATAGTGAGCATAAGCTCATCGGGAAGGTTGATGCAACGGACCTTCTTAACGTGATGGTCCCCGATACCACAACGGAAAATCTGATTCAGAATGCAGCCGTAATTGGTCAGGATGAGAGAGTCGTTCACCTGAGAAGACGTATGCTTGATGAAAAGATGACAAAATTTGTTGTTATGGATGATGGCGACATTGCGGGGATTGTTACAGAAACGGATGTTGCACGGGCAATGCGTGATTTCCGGATAAATGTGGCGGATAAACATCAGGATAACCAGATTAAAAATCTCTTCGTCAGAGATATTATGACGGCGCCTGCGCTCACTCTTGAAGACAGTGTAGATATCTCAGAGGTTATTGATTTGATTATATCAAAAGGGGTAAGCGCAGTTCCTGTCACAAAAAATGGAAAACTCCGGGGGATTATATCAAAGTATACCATGCTCGTTGCATTGTAATACCCCTTTTTTTTGTAGCGAATAACACGTTATTTCTTTTGATAATTCCCTGATAGTACTATGAAACCGATCATTCCTGTACAACCCGTGCGTGAAATTGACAGGCTCCTTAAGAAGATGGCACACGGTGGGTTCCAGGGGAGAAAGCTTGGCGAATCTCTGAATATCTGGAAACAGATGATCGAAGATACAGGCTGCACCATTTTTCTGGGGCTTTCCGGTGCGATGATCCCTGCAGGTATGCAGGCATGTCTGATTGAACTTGTTGAACGCCGCTATGTGGATGCCATTGTCTCAACCGGTGCGAATATTTTTCACGACATCTGTGAACATCAGGGAGTCCACCATTATCGTGGGCATCACCATGTAGACGATGAAGAGCTGTTCAACAAAGGAATTGACCGGATGTATGATGTTTTTGCATATGAGGATGAATTCAGGAGTGTTGACCGTATAATAGCTGAATATGCCCGTTCAATATCGCCATATACCGGTTCATCCCGCGAATTCATGGAAAAACTCTCCGTGCATCTGCAGGAGATGTGGCCTTCAGGGCGGTCTCTGGTCTCTGCATGCAAAGAGGCAGGAGTGCCTATATTTATCCCGGCATTAGCGGATTCATCGATTGGCATCGCTCTTCTGATGGCACGGAGGGGTGGGGCCGATATCACTATTGATCACCTAAAAGACGCAGACGAAATCACCCGGATGGTCGAAAATTCTGTGAAGACGGGCGTTATTTATATTGGCGGCGGTGTTCCCAAAAATTTCATTCAGCAGACGCAGGTGATAGCCTCAGTCCACGGTAACGATCGGGGAGGGCATGCCTACGCTATCCAGTACACAACAGATGCCCCTCACTGGGGTGGCCTTTCCGGGTGTACCTTCGAGGAGGCTATCAGCTGGGGAAAGGAATCGGTTAGCTCTATGCAGGTTCAGGTGTTCTGTGATGCGACAATAGCGCTGCCCATTGTCGTATCCGGGTTAAAATGTATGAATTTAGAACGGAATGCACCGCAAAAGCTCTTTTAGCACCGGTATCTTTAATACTCTCCCTTTACTATTCAATAAGGTAACATTCATGGAGCAAGACGATTGTTCGTGTTGCGAGTGTCGTAAAGATGCGAGATTATCTCTGTTGAGGTAGCCAAGCCAGGCATGGCGCGGGGTTGCTAACCCCGTGTCCCTTGGGACTCGGGGGTTCAAATCCCTCCCTCAACGCTTTAAAGAGTATATATCTCAATGTGAGGCTGTCTGAATGGAAGAGCAAGAGATCAAATACTTCGTCAGGATTGAAAACACTGACCTTGACGGTACGAAATCGGTTCTAATTGCATTAACCGGACTTGCGGGTATCGGTATGCACACATCATCTGTAATTTCAAACCTTGCAGATGTTGACCCACAGGCAACTCTGGGTCT
>CAZBYH010000149.1:0-4626 GCA_964496155.1 uncultured Methanoculleus sp. | reverse complement strand
CGCCATGTGTATTTGCATTTGATGCAGCGGTAGAACCGTGTCTCTGATTCATCTGCTGACCTGAGTTGTCTGAGCCACCATTCTGCGGTGTCGTTGCCACATTCCGGACATTTTGCAGTTACCGTTGGAAGAGTTCTTATCTGATCAGGTTCATCGATAATGACAATATCCTTCTCTACACGTTTGCTGCGAATTGTCATGTTTTCTGCATTTTCGCCTGGTTCTTCAGTATGGCCACATTTTTTGCAGAGAAAGTGGCCTTCTGTAGATATCATAAGTGATTTACATTTGGGACAGAAATTCATCTGGTACTAATTTGATGTAGAGTCTGATTAAGATATGGGATATACGGGTATCACCGCAATTTACCAATGTGAAAATTATTTCAAGGTATAGGACTAATGGAATGTAATGCAGGAAATTTTAATTTTCATATCCTTTTTAGCGTTTTTTTTGTTTCTCTTGCCAACACGCTTCAGGAAATATTTCGCAATTGCTGGCTGGATCAGCATTATCGCGGTTTTATTTGCAAAATTTCCCGAGTATATTATTGAAAATAATTTTATGTACCCGGTTGCCGCCTTTCTTGGCATACCGTTCTTGTTCATCATCGTCCCCAAACTATGGGAAGAGAATGAATTCAGTATCACCCTGAGTCGGATGGCAGGTATTGCATATGTCATATTTGCCCCGTTCATGCTGATGCCGCTGCTCTCCGACTGGCTTATTGCGGCAAATGTTGATCTGCTTGCATGGATATTTACCGGGATTGGATTTCCCTATGAACTGGTAGAATGGAATATGTTCAGGGTTGACCTGTATCGCGTTGAAATAATTCTTGCATGTACCGGTATTCAGGGTATGGCAATCATGTTGGGCGTTGCCTGGGCGATACAGTCATCCGGAATGCAAAAATTCCTGTCGTTTCTCATTGTCGTGCCGCCCATTTTTGTGTTAAACATCCTGCGAAATACCTTTGTTATCATGGCATATGGTGACCAGTGGTTCCCATATCTCCCGGAAATAGCCTCAAACGGCCAGATGGGATATGAAAGTTTCTTCTGGGCGCACAATGTAATTGCAGAAATCGGCGCTTTGTTTGTGTTTATTGCGATTGCGTATATGCTATTCCGGATAAATCCCCGGCTTGGAGAAGAAATGGCTGGAATTATTGATCTGTTTATCCAAAAAATCAGGGGATGGTTCGGTAAAGATATATAATTCTCTGAAATGCTGACAGATTCGTGCAGAGAGCGACGATAATCGCTGAAATCCATATAAATCCGCTGACGCCACCAATGATAAGAATAATCAGGGTCTCCGGACGGCCAAAAAAACCAATGCCTTCCAGAGGATCAGCAATTTTTCCATCCTCCCGGGCATCATACCCGATTTCAGCATATACAACCGTTTTTATAAAGGTGTTCATCAGGGAGCCCGTGATGGCGATTGCAACTACGGTGAAATCCAGAGTGTGTGCGGGAAATCCATTCACGGAAGTGATATGGGAGATGATGGCAATACCGGACATCCCGATTCCCAAGAGCGCAAGTGCATCGATATATTTGTCGGCGATCCAGTCAAAAACTGCTCCAAAATTGCTGGTTTTGTTATTTATCCGTGCTACACCGCCATCAATAAGATCAAGTATGCCGGAGAGGAGGAGCATCATGCTTCCGGCGGCAAACATCCTGTTTGCATAGAGGACAGCGCAGGCAATGCCGGATATGATTGCAAGCGACGTCAGTTGATTGGGCGTAATCCCTGTTTTTGCGCAGGCATGCGCAACAGGATCAAGCATTTTTATTGCACGTGGTCTAAGCGCTGTAATATTCATTATCGTCTACAAATATTGGGAGATTAAGGGTATAGTTCTTTGTTACTACGTAATTTTGCAATGGATTGCGCTCTGGTAAGGAGTTCTCCTGTCCGGGCACCAACCGTATAACTACATTAATTGCACATACAGATTAAAAATAGATATACTGGGGTACTATATGAAAAATCAGATAACCCGGCCACATGTTCTTATTATGTCAGAGATGACCGTTGATGGAAAACTCACGCTCTGGAAAGGTGCATCAAGCAAGATTCTCATGCAGTTTATGGATCCGGAAACTGAGGTGCTGCTTCATAAGACACGGGCCGAATATGATGCAATTATGGTGGGGTCTAATACCATCAGGATTGATAACTCAATGCTCACCGTACGGCTTGTGGAAGGCAAGAATCCTATTCGGGTGGTCCCCAACAGAAATGCCGATATCCCTCCTGATTCAAATGTTCTGGGGCCTGAGGCACAGACGGTGATTGCGGTGTCTGAAGCGGCACCTCCTGAACGGGTAGAAGCACTCCGGAAGAAGGGTGTCGATGTGCTCGTTGCAGGCAAAACAGATATCGATTATCCGCTTCTGATGTCCCTCCTCTATGAACGCTATCAGATCAAAAAACTGATGGTTGAAGGAGGCCCGACACTGAATTATTTCATGCTAAAAAACAAACTCGTCGACGAAATACGGCTGATACATCTTCCGTATATTGTCGGTGGAGCTGACACGCCTTCGCTTGTCGGCGGCATGCACATCAATTCAGTGGACGAAATGTTTCACCTGAGCCTGAACAACCACTATATGTGTGGAAAGAATCTGATTACCGAGTATGATATTCTCTATTAGAGTGAGTAAAAAATATGGGCTGGCTAGCAGGGGAAGTTGACCGGATTAACCGAAAAAAAATGCGTCGTGGCTGGCTGAAATATTTCATTCTGGGGGGGATCACGTCGATTGTTGTTCTGGTTGTTGTGTTTGGTGCAGTATTGACATTCTCGGAAGATTCCCGTGTCTCGGTCATCCGTGTGGAAGGCACCATCGTCTCAGGGAATGTAAACGGGAACGGATATGCAGGCAGTGAATATATCGGGCGCGAATTGCGTGTATCGGCAGATGATCCGCTCGTCAAAGGCATCGTCCTCCGGGTGAACAGTCCCGGAGGCTCTCCTGCTGCAGCACAGGAAATTATCCGGGATATTGAGTATGCAAAGGTGAGAAAACCGGTCATTGCCTCTATGGGAGAAATTGCAACCTCTGCTGCGTATCACATAAGTTCCCACGCGCATGTTATCTACGCAAACCCTGATACGACAACAGGCAGTATCGGCACCATATGGACGATTTATGATTACAGTAAATCACTCGAAGAGGAAGGGGTCTCTGTCGAAGTTCTCAAATCCGGGGATAAAAAAGATATTACGTCCACCTACCGGGGACTCACCGATGACGAACGGGCGTATCTTCAGGATTTTGTGAACGAGAGTTCTGAGTTGTTTATCAATGATGTTGTCGCCCAGCGGGGAGTGAACCGTTCGCTCATTGAGGACGCACGTCCCATCCGTGGAGATTATGCAGAAAGTATCGGTATGGTTGATAAGATGGGAAATCTCTTCGACGCAATTAATGCAGTATCTGCGTATCGCTGAGATCTCCCCTACTATTTTTTATATCATCCGGACAGGATCTGCCTTCATATATTCCCTGCAGATGGTGGTTGCATATTGTCCCGGCCCCAGTGAGAATGAGAGACGGACCGTGTCATCGCATACCTCTGATGCAACGGTGGTGCTGACGCTGATTGTGCGAACCGCTCCTTTAAACGACATGCCGGTTAATTCCCATACCTTTTGGAATGATGCATAGGATATGCCGTCTGCTTCCATAAGGTCGGTAATATATTTTTCTGAGAGGCTTTCGGTGGGGACGGTCTTTTCGCCCGGCATCTCAAGACAAATGTTCGCACGGCCGCGTTTAATGAGCACCGCTGCCTGTGGGCCGTTTAATTCTGTGACGATATCGGTTTTTCCGGTCTGAAACAGGATTCTGTCTCCCAATATCGGTTCCGACAGGGTGTAACCCATCCCAATTCTGTGCGAAAGGCCCATGTTAAAAAGCCATGACTGGTATGCGGAAACAAACATGGAAAGAAGTTTTGGCGGAATTGATCTGAGTGCACCTTCAAAATCATCGGGCTTTTCTACCAGATGATGAAGAATGGCGCGTTCATATCTCATCTGGACCGGGAGACGTTCAAGAGCCTTTTTAGGATCATTATCCGAGAGGTAATCCGTTCGTGCTGCTGCAACATCCTCCGGTTCTCCCTCTGACGGAAATCCTACATATGTCCTGACCGCTTCCCGGTAATCCCCAAGGAGAATCTGTTTCCCTACATGATGGGTGACGGGTCTCTGAACACCAAATCGCTGGATGCCGAAATAGTTGGGGACTCCTGTTTTTACACATGCATCTGTTTGTGCGACGGTCCCTGCGAGGTCATCTGATACGCATGAGCGCAGGGTGATCTCAAAGCGGTTTCCCTGCAGGTCTCCCAGCGATAACTGCTGGTCAGACCTGCCAACCGGTGTCAGAGTGACGTCTTTCAGGTGAATATTTTCGATATCTGTTTCAGAGATATCGTACAGGGATATCAGCTGGGTGGTGACGGCATGCTTGTCTTTGGTCCCCGCCCATGATATCCGGCGATGACTGACGCCGAGTATTTTTGCAATCTCCTTTACTAAACGCTGAAGTTCCCAGTTTTTCTTTTCCAGTTTACAGATCAGATATTTACCGGATG
>CAZBYH010000148.1:0-4626 GCA_964496155.1 uncultured Methanoculleus sp. | reverse complement strand
ATGATCGCGAATTGATGGATGTAACACGGGGCATTGTCGAGTCCGGGGGGCCGGATCATCCGGCGGTTTTTGCACTGGGCAGATATGCAGGATATGATACGTGCCGCTCACTTGGCCGTGCGGTCATGCGCTGTGGAGAGGATGCATTTGACGCTCTGGTGAACCATACGGGTGACGAAGATCAGGACGTACGGCTGGGGGCAATTCGTCTGCTTGGGTGTATCGGGAAATCCGGAGTTCCTGTTCTTAAAAAAATTGTTTATGACGCCGAAGGAGAGGAGCAACAGACAGCCGCCCGATGCCTGCGCCGTTTCGGATGGATTCCGGAAAAATCGGAAGAGAAACCGATGTTCTTCTTTTTGTGCGATGAATGGGATGAGATTATCCAGCTTAAAGAACGTGCACTTCCACTGCTGTTTTCTCTGGTGAAGAGGGATGACTCTGATCTCAGAAAACATGCCATTCAGGCGATGGGGGAGATTGGTGATAACCGGGTGGTGTCGGTTATACTGCCATATCTGGATGATAATGACTCTGGTGTCCGTATTGCAGCACTCACTGCGCTGGTGCGTTATGACACCCCTGAGATAGAACAATGTCTTGTGGGTGTTCTGAACCATACGGATGCACAAATTCGTATTGATGCAGCGCATGTACTGAAACGAAAAGGCTGGATTCCCCGGACACAGGATGAGCAGAATCGGTATACTATTGCATGTGGAAACTGGGATGCAGTGAAGGGCTTTGGTGATGCAGTCATTCCTAATCTTATCCGGATTGTGCAAAGCAAAGATAATGAATGGATGGGAGCAGTGCGTACCCTGAGTGAAATGGGTCCTGTTGCCGCACGGGAACTGGAGACGATTTTGCCGTCACTCCCCCCGTCGCAGCGAAAGGAAGTTATCGATGTATTCAAAAAATCTGATGGAAAAAATAGTCTGAAAAGAGAAAGCATTCAGAAATTATACCATTCAGAAGGGGATGGGCAGCGGACAGCCGCCAGATGTCTGCAGGACATTGGATGGGTTCCGGAAAAGCCCGAAGATAAACCGATGTTTCTCTATTTATGCGGTAACTGGGATGAGCTTGTCCGGCTCAAAGAGCGTGCGCTCCCGCTGTTACTCTCTCTGGTGAAGAAGGATGACTCTGTTCTCCGGCAGCAGGTCATACAGGCGATGGGGGAGATTGGGGATGACAGGGTTGTGCCTGTTATACTGCCGTATCTAAACGACGGTGACCCGGGCGTCCGTATTGCCGCACTTACTGCACTGGTGAGCTATGACACTCCTGAGATAGAACCGTGTCTTGTGGGTGCCCTGAATCACAAAGATTCACAAATTCGTATTGATGCGGCGCATGCACTGAAACGAAAAGGCTGGAGTCCCCGGCAGAACAGAGATCAAATCCGGTATACTATTGCAGGCGGAAACTGGGATGCACTCATCCAGTCCGGTGATCAGGTCATTCCGGTTCTTGTCCATCTTGTGCGGAACGGAGAAAATGAATGGATGGGGGCAGTGCGTGCCCTTACCGAAATGGGTCCTGTTGCCAAACGGGAACTGGAGGTGATATTGCCGTCACTCCCCCCGTCACAGCAAAAAGAGATTATCACGCTCTTCAAAAAATCTGAAGAAAAACGTCGTCAGATATCAGATGACATTCAGAAATTTTATCATTCTGAAGGGGATGAGCAGCGGAGTGCCGCCCGATGCCTGCAGGGTCTTGGATGGACTCCGGAGAGATCTGAGGATAAAGCGTTGTTTTTCTTTTTGTGCGATGAGTGGCATGAGCTTATCGGGCTAAAGGAACATGCGCTCCCTCTGCTGCTGTCTCAGGTGAATACGGATGACTCTGCTCTCAGACGGCGGGTGATACAGGCGATGGGGGAGATCGGTGATAATAGGATTGTGCCTGTCCTGCAGCGGTATCTAAACGATAATGACCCGGGAGTCCGTATTGCAACACTCACTGCACTGGCAGGTTACTACACGCCTGAGACGGAACCGTGTTTTGTGTGTGCCCTGAACCACGTGGATTCACAAATCCGTATTGATGCGGCACATATACTGAAACGAAATTGCTGGAGTCCCCGGACACAGGATGAACTGACTCAGTATACCATCGCCAGCGGAAACTGGGGTGCAGTGATCCGGCTTGGCCATCAGGTCATCCCTGATCTTATTCGTATTGTGCGTTCAGGGGATAATGAATGGATGGGCGCAGTGTATGCCATGGCAGGGCTGGGTTATGCTGCAGCAGAGGCATTGCAGGAGGTTCTCCCCACACTTCCGGAAACGCAGCAGAAAGATGTCGTCAGTGTCTTCAGGAAGTCAGCAGAGAAACATCGACTCAAACGGGAAAACCTTGAAAAAGAGCAGGAAAGAAAGGAGCTTGAGGAACAGGAGGAAAAAATTGTTGCAACGAATAAACCCAAAGGACCCTCAGATGCTGAGATATGGGAAACCCAGAGACGGGTCATTGAAGGATTTAAGTGGTTGAGGCTGCAGAAGGTTGCAACTGAGCGGATTTATGCAATCATCAGCGATGGAGTGAAGTTTCATAACATCTCCTTTGAAATGGCGATTGCGGCCCTTTCATCTAAGGACGAAGCTATCCGGGCTGCGGCAGTTGATGTGCTCTCTATGGCAGGGGATCGTGCCCATCCATATATTCTGAAGGCTGCCTATGATAAAAGTCCGATCGTGCGAACAGCAGTTGCGGATGCTCTCGGATCTATTGCCCAACCTTCTATGATGAAGGTGCTCTCTCATCTTTCGAAGGATCCATTGGTTGATGTACGTCTCGCGGTAGTCAGGGCTCTTCAGATGATGAATAACGAGCGTGCGTTCCCCTACATCATCGACCTCTTCTCAGATGAGGATGCAGAGATCCGGGAAGCTGCGTCACACGCAGCCGCAACATATGGGCAGTCTGGCCTTCCCATTCTTCTCCGGTCACTGCATGTGGAGAATCCCGAGATTCGTATTGCTGCGGCAGCAGCACTGGGAGAGATCTGCGATGTCCGTTCCCTGTCATTCCTTCTGCCCCACCTTGAAGAAACGGATACACGGGTGAGGGATGCGATACGGGCAGCAATTGTGCAGCATGATTATCGGGCCATTGAGCCGTTGCAGGAGTTCATTGAACAAGCTGAAGGTGAAGCAAAGAATGCTGCCCTCCTGGCACTGTATGAGATAAATCCGGTTCTTGCAGAAGCAGCCGGTGCAGACAGCCGCATTTTGAAAGAGGCCTATGCAGCGGCTGAACGTATCAGTGCTATGACGGGTTCTCCTGTTCGATCCATGTTTTCCCGAAGCACACCGGGTGTATCTGTCAGAGGTGAGGCGAATTTGGAAGATGCAGGATTTGTATCCACGGCAGAGTCAGCAGGTGTTGAGTCTGATGAGAGGTCTGAATTGGAGGATGTCTCTGTTGATTCCCGCACCTGTCAGGAGCTGGTGGTCCGCATTGATGGTGGAGAGGATTCACTCTCTGCTACTCTTCTCGTTGACCTCTACGACGACAAGAGCAGTTTGAAATCTGACCTGATGTCTGCCATGCGGGAAAGTGACCGGGAGTTTGCGATGCATGCTGCAACGCTCCTCTCAAAGATCGGCTGGTCCCCTTCCGGTGAAGTGGAAAAAACAATCTTTTTCCTCGCAAGTGGAAGGATATCCGATCTGAAAATGGGGGGAGCTACTACCGCGCGTATTCTTACCGAAATGGTGAACTCGATGCCTCTTTCCGTTCAAAATTCGATTTTGGAGGTTTTTTCCGGTATTGGCGGCAGAGAGGGGGTTACCGGTCTGGCTCAGATAGTTATTGGTGAATCCGGTGCGATTTCAGATGCAGCCGCAGAAACGCTTGCGGATATGAGAACGGATGTGGCGCCTTTCATTCGTGAAGTGGCGATCTCACAGGAGGGTGAAAAGAAGCAGCGCCTTCTGGAAATTATCCGGATCATTGAAATCAGGAGTTAGTATGGATGAAAATGAGGTACGCAAATGGAAATCATCGGGTGGAATGGTATGTGCAGGCCTGTTTGTGATTGCGATCATTTTTCTCGTTCTGCCGGTTAGCGCTTTCATGGTTATTTCGGGGCCATCCCTTGTACCGGATAGGGGGACATATGTCATCGGAGAAGCGGTGACCGCTGATATTGAGCTAATCTATGACGTTTCGTCGATGAATGAGTTCATTACGGTTTATACTGATCTGGGGTCTGTCTCGTGGAATGCGGTTATTATCGTTGATGGCCGTGAGATGCCCATTGGTACGCGGAGCGGTCGATATCTGACGGTGACGGGCTTTGAACTCTATAATCCCGGGGCATCGGTGACGAAATTGCGAGTCAACCTTGAAGGGATTGTGCCTGAATATCTTGCGGGAATTCGTGAAGCCGAAGTATTGCACCTTGAACAGATGGCGGGTGATGGTACGACCGTGCTCGATTCGGTATCTGCAAAGATCTTTCTCATTGATGTTGCGGCAGTGAATGCCCTGCGGGCAGAAATGGAGGCTGATCTCATTCGGTTTGAAGAAGAGATCAATCGTGCATACTGTGCAGGAAATGACACATCTGCAACCGACGAGGTGGCTGCAGACATCCATGATCTGATTGAGGCA
>CAZBYH010000147.1:0-4636 GCA_964496155.1 uncultured Methanoculleus sp. | reverse complement strand
TTTTTATAAAATGTGTAAAAAAAGGGAAAATCTCATTCCTCTCGCCTACGGTACCGCAACATAGATAGCTGACGACCGAGACTGGGGGATGGGAAATCCGTCCTCTCTCAGGCCTTCTATATGAAGTTCAATTGCCTCGTGGATTCGCTCTTTTGTTTCCTCGAGGGTTGCTCCTGTTGCTACGCATCCCGGAAGATCCGGCGAATAAGCAGAATAGTTGCCCTCTGCCCTCTCAACAATAACCAAAAATTGATTCATTCTTCATTCCCTCCTTTTAATCCTGCCTGCTTTCGTATACTGTTCAGTGTTCCCCGGGCCAGGACATCTGTTGGGTGTCCGGCAATGGTAATCCTACCCGGCTTTGTCGGGTGTTTATACTGTCGGTGACTGCCCCTGGTAACGACAAGGTACCATCCGTCTGCTTCGATCATCTGAATGCAGTCCTTCACTTTCATTCTGTCTTCCCTACAAATATCGTGATGATCGAATTACCAGAGATCGTATGCTCCCGGGGAGCTTTCACAGAACTACTCTGTTGATGATACATTGAAAATCTATACTTATTAAATTTCTCCTCTGAAATGAATCATTTGGAAGAGAGACTGGTGTATTACTATTTCGTTTTAGGGATATGGGATGCGTGTTATTTTGACCGGAATTACCTTTATTTCCCTTTCTATAAATCCTCTTCACACGCCGACATATGCCCAAATTATTATCATAAGTAATACTTATCCGCCCTCCCCGCCTATCCTATAAAACGAATTTAAGGAGCCACTAAACAAAATTAAGGATGATTTAAACGTAAAAATTATCGAGACGCACCGCGATGTGAAATGGATCTGCCGGACGCTCGAAGAGATGAAAGGGACAGATGCGGATGTTGAAGACCGCCTCCGGGCACTCGAAGGGTGGCAGGCAGAAAAAGCCGGGACAGAGAAACGGATGGGCGGACTCTGTGCCAGTCTGAGCGGCATAACCGGCGGACTTGTGGCTTGGCTGTTCCAGTTTATGGGATAAGAGTGCATCCCGAAACGCCAGTGTTATTATCAAGAATCTGGATCTCTTTGTTAAACGCGATTTTCAGCAATTGGCTCGCACACCAAGGAGATAAAATGCAGATCGACCAGAAATGTAACAACCCTTCACTTTTACCCCACACGGCATGTTCCTAATAACACCCTCGTCTAACTCCTTTTCATGAAGCATAATCTTATGATGTCCCATGAAACCCTTATTCGTAATCCTGACGTTCTTGATATTGACCATATGCCTGAGGTATTCCTGTTTCGTGACCCACAGCTTTGCGAAATTACCGAGTGCATCCGGCCCGCGACTCACGGTGGCCGCCCCCTCAATATGATTCTGCGAGGGCCGCCGGGCACAGGAAAGACCACCTCGGTGAAGTGGTGTTTCACCGAGATTGAAGAGTCAATATCCGGAATTATTCCCATATTCATCAACTGGCAGACGGTGCAGACCGAATATCAGGTATTCCGGAAGATCTATGCCGTCGTGTTCCACCAGAAACCGCCCTTATCCGGCGTCTCTGTTCCCCTCTCTCATTGAGGCTCTGGGGGATGAACTCATGAAACGACGTGCAATCATTATCGTCTGCCTTGATGATGCCAACTTTCTGTTCCATGACCATATCATCGAGAAGGTGCTCCGATTGCTTTTGCGCATGCACGAAGAGTATCCGGGCCTCAAAACCGGTGTCATCGTCACCCCGAGTAACACTGATATCTCCATCCTTTCTTTTCTCAGTCCGTCAGTGATCTCGGTGTTTCGCCTCAATGAGGTATTCTTCCCGCCCTATGGCAAGGAAGAGGTGCGTGCCATTCTGTATGACCGGGTGCGGGCGGGGCTGTATTCCGGCGTTATCTCTTCAGAGGTGCTGGATGCTATTGTCGGGGAGACGATGCGGGACACCGACCTGCGACTGGGCATTATTCTCGTTCAGGATGCTGTTCGACTGGCCGAATCTGATGGACGCAGAACGGTGACTGAATCTGATGTATGTACCGCAGTAAGACGGGTCGAATCTCCCCACCTCAAACAGATTGTGCAGGGACTAAAAAGAGATGAACGGCGGATGCTGAATGGTATGGCTGTCCTCTATCAGGCGGGGGAGAAAGAGATGATCTCCGGAAATCTCTATCAGGCGCTGCAACAGGAAGTTTCGATGTGCTACACGCTCTTTTTTGAACGTCTCGATAAGTTCCAAAATCTGGGGGTAATTGAGATGCACCGCCCGCGATGTCAGGGCAATACCAGGCAGATTGTTCTGCGATATGATGCCGGAGCGATTCGGGAGGTGTGCGAGGGGGTTGGGTGAATTGGGTTTTTATGTTCTTTTTTTCTTTACCTCCAGGTTCCGCACGATTTTTTCAGCAATAGTATTTTTCACAAAATGCCTCACATAATATTATACCTAAGTTTGTCCCATCAGGTGCAATGGAAAAGAATGCCCGTTACTTCGATGAAGTCAACATTTTACGGGCCATTGCAATTTTGGCAGTCATTAGCATTCATGTTTCAGATCATTTCAAGATAATGAGTGATATTACGGTTCTTACGTCGGTATACATGGCAATTGATGCGTTCTCTCATTTTGCGGTACCTCTGTTCATCTGTATATCTGGCTTTGTTTTGTACAACAAATATTCCGGTAGAATAGAGATCAAAAATTTCTATGAAAAACGATTGAAATCCGTTGTACCCCAATATATTATCTTCTCGACATTTTATCTGGGAGTCACCTATGTCGGTTCACTGGTGCTTGGAAATTCATTCAATCTTGACATTCCCCATGTCATATATTGGTACGGAACCGGCGGGTCGTATTACCATCTCTGGTTTTTTGTGTTGATTATCCAGTTTTATATCCTCTATCCCATCATCGTCTGGATTTTCGATTATTGTAAATCACGAGACAGAACGTCAGAACTCCTCGTTGCATCCTTTTTCATCGGAGTCATCTACACCGCATATCCCCTGCCTGATATATCGCTACTGGGAATTTCCACCCCGATACTGGTGGTTTTTACCAAGTTTCTTGGATACCTCTTCTATTTCATATTAGGAATGGTTGTTCTCGAGAGATATGACGAAGTGCTACAGAAATACGTCTCAGGCAGATCATTCTATTGGATGGCAATACCCCTGATTTTTGGCACAATTATTGGCGTTTTTGGTTTCGCCCATACATTTTTTAGCTATGATTTAACCTTGATTCATCCCTTTTTGGGACATTACTTGCCCTATATTGCCGCGGTAATATTGCCATTATTTTATGTGCTCATCTTTGTCATCTGCCTTGCCATCGCCCTGCATCTGGTCTCTCATAGAACCAGGAGAGTAGCATTCCTTGAAAAAATCGGTCATTACTCTTTTGGCATCTACCTGGTCCATGCAGCCTTTGTCTCTCTTTTTATCTTCGTATTCCCGTATGCTGGATTTGGCTGGGATAACTGGCTGTTCTATCCGGTGACCTTTAGTTTGGTTCTCATTCTGAGTTACCTCACTGTTGAGATTCTCCAGAAACTCCCGTATAGCAAATATATTATTGGGACTAGTCGATAGGGGTCTTGTAATAGATGGGTATCATTTGGGAGGCATCTTATCTGGGATATCCTCGTGATAACCCCGTATATGCGAAATATCGATTAATACTGTCGACAGACTGAGCACATGCCGGATGCCGGTATCATATGGTGAGGGAATAAAGATGAGTGGTTCTTATGTAAGCATTCGTGGCGAAGTGTTACGAAAACTTGAGCGTGAGCTGCCGTTTCTCCAGAGAGAATTTGATATCGAAACAATAGGAGTTTTTGGGTCTGTCAGCCGAGGGGAGGATACGCCTGAGAGCGATGTTGATGTACTGTATACGTTTCGCAATGGTGCGATAGGAATCAAGAAATTCCTGGATCTTGCTGACTTCTTAGAAGAGCTCTTTGGACGGAAGGTTGAGCTCGTGTCTGAAACGTTTCTGAGCCCGTATATCAGACCTTACGTGGAAGCAGATGTTGTTTTGTATGGTGCAGGTGCGGGTGCGTAATGGACAGGGACTGGGTTTATTTATCGCATATATTTTAGTAATGCGAAGTCATTCTGAGTGTTTCCAAAAGAAAATCTCACGATGAATTTTTAGCGGATAAAATATATCAGAATGCAGTTATCCGGTCTTTAGAGGTGATAGGAGAAGCAACCAAACAGGTTTCAACAGAGTATCGTAGCCTTCATCCTGAATTACCATGGAGAGGGATGGCAGGTACCCGTGACCGGCTGATTCACGGATATTTTTCGGTGAACCTGGAAGAAATCCTGATTATGATGCGTGATGATATTCCTGCCCTGTATGTGCAGGTAAAAGATCTTTTAGCATCTAATGTGTAATTGTCTGTTTTTGTGCTGATTTTCTTTGCGGTGAGAGGGTAATTCAGCATTTTCTAATCCATCGAATTCGATGGATTTAGAATTCAGTCGGGACTCTATAGTTTCACCATACTAAAAAAATGGGTTGTAATGATCATTTTTGGTTTTTACTCTCCCGTTCTTACCCCACCCCTTCGGCCCGGTTCCACTCCCGAACCAGACGGGCATAACACCCTTCGCAGACACTCGTTCGCTGACT
>CAZBYH010000146.1:0-4640 GCA_964496155.1 uncultured Methanoculleus sp. | reverse complement strand
CTGGGAAAAGAGCTCTATAAGGCGGAACTCGCGCTTCACTTTGGACGGAGTTTTGAACAGGACGGGGAGTTTTAATAGTTTCTCCGTTTCACTTATCGGGGAGAGCGTGGATGACAAGGGTTGCTATCGGGCTTTCGGTAACGACTGAGGTGCTGACACTGCCCAGAAGGAACCGCTTTGTTCTGCCTTTTCCCGCGGATCCGAGGATGATGAGGTCCGCATCAATTTCTTTTGCGGTTTCCAGAATTTCATCCCGTGGGTCACCGATGACCACGTGGGGCACGATCGTTATCCCGCCATCGCTGGCGATTTGTGTTGCTTCTGCAAGCATCTCGTCTGCTTCCCGCTCAAGCATCTGAAGCCAGTGCACTGAACGGGGTTCAACGACTCCTATCTGCGGGTCAACGATGGTGGATGCATAATACCGGGGGTTTACCACGTAGATGGCATGCACCGTTGCATCCCACAGGGGTGCATTGGCAACTGCTGTCCTGAGTGCCTCACGGCTGAATTCTGAACCGTCGTATGCGACGAGTAGTGTTTTAAAGACCATCTTCTCTTCTCCTCTATCTTCTGGTATTCACTATATCTTTCGCCATTATCAAGATATCTACCTAAATTATACCCGGAGTACGGGTGAACTGATACCATTATGTTTGTTCTCTGCCTACGTATATGACATAAATGGCAATTCGCGGCATCAGAAGAGCGTGTCTGGATACCCTTCGGGCAGTGGGGAAAAGCCAGCACCCAAAGGAGTTTGTGGCAGTTCTGCGGGAAACAGATGGGATTATCGAGGAGTTTGATCTGGCACCCGGAACCGTTGTCACCGAACAGAGTGCCGGATTCTCTTTGAGTATGATGCCTCTTGGCCTTCGTTCGGCCGGGAGCGCTCACTCCCACCCGAGCGGGGCCCTGTTTCCCTCAAATGCGGATCTGGGGTTCTTTGGGAAGATGGGGAAGTACCATCTCATTTTCGGCCCCCCCTATGGGAAAGATGACTGGCGGGTATTCCATCGTGATGGGACACCGGCGGAACTCAGGGTGATTGAATGAAACGGGTGGTTGCAACCGGCACGTTTGATATTCTCCACCCGGGTCACATCTACTATCTCGAAAAGTCCCGTGCACTGGGTGATGAACTGCATGTCATCGTGGCACGCGATGTGAATGTAAAGCACAAACCGGCACCGGTGGTGCCTGAAGGGCAGCGCCTATGTATGATCCAATCCCTTGCAACAGTGGATGACGCACGGTTGGGGGATAGTGAGGATATGCTCCGGCCGATTGAGGAACTCAGCCCTGATATCATCACCCTCGGATTTAATCAGCATTTTTCAGAGGATTCTCTCAGAACGGCGCTCTGTTCCCGCGGCATTGATACTGAAGTGGTTCGCATTGACGCCTATAAAGGGCCGGGGTATGCGGGTTCACGTCTGATCATGCAGCGGATCCTTGAGACCCGCTGCCCTGGTGAAAGGAAAGATACTAATAATACCGACTGAGGAAAAGAAGGTAATATGGCAGATGCAGAAAAAAGTGAAAAGTCAGATGATGCAGAACAGATTGAATATGAAACAGTTACCTGCCACCACTGTGATGGGTTGGGCTGCTTATACTGCAATAAGAAGGGATCTGTTGAGGTGAGAAAACCCGCAACACTCTGTCCCGCCTGCGGGGGCGAATGCTGCATCTACTGTGGGTATACCGGATGGGAACATCCCCGCGGGAAATATGACTGATCTTTTTTACTTTTGATACCGTAATTTTTTGAGGGATTCAGGAGGATCCCGGTATTATTCTTTAAAGAGTAGCGTTTGCCAATCGGTTACATTGTGGATTGAATGCATCACCAAAGGCGTACTACCCGATGAAGTGGCAGGCATGCCGCACACGGTATGCGTATGCCACATTCCTCCTATTCCAGATTTTTCTCTTTCTCTGTGGTTTTTTTGGTATCCATTCTTCGTTTTGCCCAGAGAGATACGGCGATAATGACAACAATGAGAATACCGGCCCCGACGATATCGGAGATGATGCCTGACTCAACGAGTGAGATAATATATTCCGCTGAGAGGGCAATGGCGGATGCCGAGATGAGAGAACCGACGGCGATACTGATGATAATTTTCAGGTAATCCATGCCCAGAATCCTCCCGATGATAGAGGCGGCTATGCCTCCCGATCCTTCAAAGGGGATCATCACAAAGAACGCGAGGCCCACGGTTGATAGGTGTTCAATGATCGGAAACCGGTCAAATTTCTCGCGGCCGGTGACCATGAGGCGTTCCATCCAGGGCCCGAACCACGGAATCCGGAGGGCCAGGGGAAAGTTCCAGATGATAAAGAGTGCACCCATCAGATCAAAGAGCATGATCGAGAAGGCAGCAAGCCACCACGGCAGACCTGACATCACCATCAGCGGGACGACCGTCTCTTTTCCCGCCGGGGGAATAAAGTAGGCAAGGCCGAGAGCCCCGAATGTCCAGAAGAGGGTTCCTGGGAGGGTGAGATAGAGAATGCAGAGGTAGAGAGCAATTACGGCGAACGGAAAAATGACATATAAGATGTGCCAGTTGCGAAGGGTGGGATTCCTGCGCATCTCACCGCACCACTCCAATGCCCGTTTCATTTCTTTCCTCATTTTGCGTTCTGTATGGTGTTCCACCAGTGATTGCGTTCGATGATGATCCAGTATCTGCGCAATTCTGCTTCTGCACTCTGGTATGCAGGATAGTGGAGAGCGACTTCAGACCAAAATGCAGGTGAATGGTTCAGCACTTTCCGGTGTGTGAGTTCATGCACCACAATATAATCCATCAGATGGGGCGGCAGGGCATATATCTTTAGGTTCATATTGAGGTTGCCTGCTGATGAACAACTGCCCCACCGGGTCTTCTGCATCCGGATGGCACAACGGCCGAACGATACGCCCATCTCTTCTGCACGGTCGGCAATCGATGCATTGACCAGCGCACGGAATTCATCGATCAGGTGCTGTCTGAGGGCGAAGGGGTCCGGGGCGGTGATCACCTGCTCTGCATGGTTGATATGAGAGCGCTCTCCTGCCCGGACGGTGTACCAGGTGCCGGACACCAGCATCTGATCGGGTGCAGCGGTATCGGACCCGGCAAGGTAATCCAGGTTCGCCTGACGTGCTGCAATCCAGTCCTTATTCGCTGAAATGAATTCTGATGCGTCAAACCCTCTCGGTGCGGTTACCCGGACGGTTCCGTCTGCCAGCACCTGCATTCGTACACGACGGACCGGTTTTCGGATGATGATGATGGGATATTCGCCTGCTTCAGAATTCACTCTGTAGAGAATTATCCTGTAAGATAATCAAAGGTGTTGGTTTGCGGGAATGTGGGGGATCGTCTAAGCCCACTAAAATCGTTGAATTACGATTCAATTGCTAAACATCGCAGAACAACTTCTGATTTCTTTCGTGGGACTCTTAGGAGGAATGTATTGTTATCATTTCCATGGTACCGAAAGTCAGGGAAAAAGCATCGGAATGGGAAATGTTCCTTCACTCACCGGTAACACTGGACGCACATACCCCTTTTATCAAGCGGGTAGACGACGTGCTGTACCGCCCACTCAACCGCTTCTTCATCTTCAACCATCCAGAGAATCATTTCAGGTTCGTTATCCCCCTCACTTTGCATGATTTTTTGAAACAGCAATTTTGGATCGGTTTTTTCCGATGAATTATCGTATAGTGAGACTTCATCGGCCAACGTAATCATATCCGGCAAAAAAGAGACGGAACGGTCATATCGCTCCCGGATTCTCTCTTCCGGCACATCATGCCCTCCCTGTTTAAACCGGGACTGAACGCGGGCCACATTGATGTCAGGGTCTTTTGTAGTAATATAGGTCAGATGAATCCGATAGCCTTCATCCTTTGCGTGTTTCATGATATTCAGGCGACTTTCATGAGAGAACACCGTTTCCCATGCAAAGGATTTTCCTGCGGTTATCATATCATTAAGCCGTATTTCGGTCTCTTCCCGTGCCCGGAGTGACTTTTCAATACCATCGGGCATCATTTTAATATCGGATACTTCGCGTTCACAATAGTCAGCGCTTAAGTAATCCAAAGAGCCATCGGAAAGAAATGGGGCCATTATTGTGGATTTACCGGAACCATTCGGCCCGGCGAAAAGAAAGAACTCTTTCATCGGTTTTATCTACCGTGAGCCTTACTGTATGTCCCGCGGGCCACTCTCTCTAAAATTATGTCTGTAGCTTTAAATGTGGGAACAAAACCGTTTTCACTCCATTTTGTTCCGTCTAAGATTCGTTGACTCCCAAGAGACATCCGGCCCATAATCTGATGTTTTTCTGCATCCTGAATCGGCAGACAGACCATTTTGTATTCTATTTCCGGTTCCCCGTCATGGGTGCATTGGGTTCCCATACCCTGAATATCTACAGAGACATATTTGACAGTCTTTTTGTAATCCCGTCGCCCTGTGTATTTTTTTCCGGATGGTGGTGTGGAACTCATAATGTGATACCCCTGATAATCAGGTAATCGTGCTCTTAGCTACTATTTAGTTGTAATGCTCTTTCGGGAGGGAGCCTGTCCAGCCAGTGGCAATTTGGCAGGACAGTAATTGTCAGCAAAACAA
>CAZBYH010000145.1:0-4712 GCA_964496155.1 uncultured Methanoculleus sp. | reverse complement strand
TAATTTCGTGGACATCTACATCGATGAATCAGGGGATCTCGGGTTTTCTTCTGCATCATCCGATTACTTTGTGATGGCAGCCCTCATTCCCCACGACTCATTACCAATTCAGCGATGCTTCAGGAAAATCCGGCAGCATAAGATGAAAAAGAAAATGAGAGATGTGCCGGAGTTCAAATATAACAACACTCCTCAGGAAATAAAACGAAGGATATTTCAGTGTATTTCTTCCTGTAATGCCGACATTGCCGTATCCCTTCTGCGCAAACGACAGGTTCGCCCTCATCTCCATGATGCCCATCAGATTGTTTATAATTATCTGGCCGCATCCCTCGTCTCAAAAATTACGACCTGCTATGCAAACCCGGAACCCCTCAATGTCATCATCGACAAGTCACTGTATGGCCTGCAAAAGGAGCGTTTTGACGACTATCTCACCTACCGTATGATGGACTTTCCAGATAACGGTATTGCCCATAAAAGCCAGATACAAATCAGGCATGTTGACTCGTGCAGTGAACCGTGTATTCAGGCAGTAGATTTCATCGCAGGAGCTGTACATGCTAAGTATCGCTCACATGACACAACGCATTACGATATGATATATAAGAATATTATCCTTGAGATAGACTATCCCAAAGACCATGAAAGAAATGAGAAGTGAACCCTCCCGTACTTTGTCCCACCCACCTTACGGTGGCCTCATCCGTTTCCGGAAGGACTTACTCACTATGTACTACACTGTTTACCTAATTATTAATACTTTGGCCCGCTCCTTAGGCCAAACCCGAATCGTGTCAGGATAAGAAAAGCCAGTCGTTCTCAATTTAGGATCACGAAATCCCATCTTTCCAGTTTTCCTCTATTGCAAGCCGTGCCTCCCACCCTTTACAGATACTCCCCCCGCTCAAAACATCTGAACAATACACCGAAGTCCTAACACCACAGATTGCACAGGTGCCCAGACAGACTCCCCGTCCTGCGGACGGTCCTCTATCAGAGATATCCCCCGTGGCGCAATGCGATAAACATCGTATCGTGCATACCGGGAGAATGAGTAGTGGCATATCCTTCTCGTTCGAAAAAATAGAGTTGTTTTGAGGAAATCGGGTAATCCTTAGAAATTTTCCTCTTCCATCCAGTCCAGCCACTGGACGCTTCTTAACTGCAATGCCGTCTCATCGTCAACACCGTAGACGTTTTTATAAAAATCAAGTGTCCACTCATTGACGTTCACATCCGAAAATCTATCCGGATGTGCAGCCTTTGCAATAATCATCGCTTCAATTGGGTATTCAAGTCTTTTTGCCCAGTTAAACGGTGTCCAGGGGAGTGAGTAGACCCTTTTATTTTTAACAGCCGTGAGTTCCTGAAGATTTTCGTAATAAGAAGCTGTGTACAGTTCTTTTGCCGGATGATACCCTTGTGCAGTAGGTAAAATGATAACTTCAGGATCCAGACTCAGGATCTGTTCTGTTGAGATGACAACAAACGCACCCATACCGGTATAGGCGTTCTTCGCATGTGCGATATCCTCGATAAAGTAGGATTCAATGGTGTCTCCACCCCATGCCATTCCGGCACCGCCGCCCTGTCTGGCCCGTGGCGACAGACCAAACTGCATCATAATTGGCTTTTCATCCTCGGGCACATCTTCCACCCTCTTCCTTATCTCAGAAACCTGAGTTTCAAGATAGGATGCAAGTTCGCGAGCCTCCTTCTCTTTTGAAAAGACTTCACCGATTAGCTGTATCTCCTTTCCAATCTCATCCACTGTTGGATGTTTCTGAAATGGTGGTCCAACAAGAATTACCAGAGGTATGTCGAGTGATTCTATCGTGAATATCGTTTTTTTGAGTTTATCATCACTCCCTGCCATGAAAGCATATGCACCTTCACGGAGTATCACGAGATCGGGATCCAGCGATGCAAGAGACTCATAATTCATGCCGGTATTCCCGTCTGCTACCAGAGGCAAATCCTTAAGCCACGGCATCAGGTACCTGACAGGGTTCATCCCGTTTTTGAATTCATACTTTTCACCGTCTGCGGTCTCAAAGTCGTACTCCCATAATTTCTGAACGCATTCTCCGCCTACCCCTACGACTTTATCCTCCATCCCGAACCTGTACAGGATTCCTTCGACAAACCCGTCATCGATAATTACCACTCGTTCAATCTCATTTGGAATAGAGACCGTTCTTCCTTCCATATCGGTAACAGTTCGTAAATTACCCTGATCACTCTGAAGTGAATCTGTTGGTGTCCCTGTACACCCGCATATCATTACCGCAAAACCAATGATCAGAACAATCAGCACCTGTTGTTTACACCATGTAATGTCCGCCATTAATGGATTATTATCCTTAACCATAATAAAGACAATAGTATTATTCTGAAAGATTATTTTAGATTTTGTAGCTAACAAGTCACACAGATTATATATTTTGTAATACCCAATACTAAGATCATGGATGAATGTGGGGGAGGAAACGGAGGTGGCAGAAATCAACTTTTTTAGAAAAATGATTTCAACCATCACCCACGCCAGTGATGGTGGTTTTAATGAAGGAAGAAAAATAGCTATTCTCGTTCTTCTTTTCATCATCCTCATCGCTACGGCCGCAATAGCCGTGGTTCTGGGTGCCTACGACATCACGGTATACGATGTGTATAAAACAATATTCACTCATCTTACGTTTGGCAACATTGCAGAAATTCCAAAACTTCATAACACCATTATCTGGAACATACGGGTGCCGAGAATCCTTCTGGCGGTATTTGTGGGTGGTGCCCTTGCGATAGCCGGTGCAGTATTTCAGGGAGTGTTCAGAAATCCTCTGGTAGAGCCATATATTCTTGGTGTTTCATCCGGAGCCGCCTTTGGTGCAGCTCTCGGAATCGTATTTCCCGCCATCTTTTTCTCCATTCAGTTATCTGCATTTGCATTTGGTTCAATGGCTGTTGCAATGGCATATTTTCTCGCCCGGGTCAGGGGCGAGACCCCTATTGTAACGCTTATCCTTGCCGGAGTGATCATCGGGTCCATATTTGCCGCACTGGTATCTTTGCTAAAATACATGGCAGACGATTCAGCGCTACGGGAGATCGTCTTCTGGCTGATGGGAGGATTTTATTACGCGACCTGGAATGATGTAATTCTTCTGGGCCCTATTGTGCTCATCTGTTTTTTTATATTGTGGGCTCTCGGCTGGAAGCTCAACATTCTTTCCATGGGTGATGAAGAGGCAAGAACTCTGGGGGTAAATCCGGAAAAGTACAAGTTAATTGTTGTTGCTCTTGCTACCGGGGTAACCGCCATTGCAGTCTCACTTGTTGGCATCATTGCATGGGTGGGTCTCATGATGCCTCATGCTTCAAGGATGATATTTGGCCCTGACAATCGGTTTGTAATTCCGGCATCTCTCATGATGGGCGGTTTTTACCTCATTGTCTGTGATACCCTGGCAAGGACGCTTACCAGTGCTGAAATACCAGTCGGTATTCTGGCTTCCATTATCGGTGCCCCATACCTTTGCTATCTGATAAGAAACAAAGGCGGGGTAATATTCGGGTGATTGTATGATTAAAGTAAATGATCTTCAGTTTTCATATGGCGATGTTCCGGTTCTGTCCGGAATATCCTTTAACGTAGATAAAGGTGAATTGTGCGGCCTTTTCGGGCCGAACGGATGTGGAAAGACCACACTTTTTAAGTGCTGTCTTGGATTTCTTAAAACAAAGGGGGGAACGATATCGATGAACGGCGAGCTCATGTCTGGCAAGAAGACCGAAGAGTTGGCAAAGATTGTGTCCTATGTCCCCCAGGATCACAAACCGCCGTTCCCCTATCTTGTACGCGAAGTAGTTCTCATGGGAAGAACGCCTCACCTTGGGGGATTTTTTGGCGTAAAAAAGCGTGACAAGGAGATCGCAATGGAAGCCATTGAAACTCTCGGAATAGCTGATCTCTCAGACCGACCATACAACCAGTTATCAGGTGGTCAGCGGCAGATGGTGCTGATGGCACGTGCGCTTGCTCAGGATACTACGGTTCTTTTCCTTGACGAACCGACCAGTGCTCTTGATTTTCAGAACCAGATAAAAATCTGGAAAATTATGCGTGATATCGCAGAAGACGGCAAGACCATAATTGCATGCAGCCATGACCCCAATCATGTCGCCTGGTTCTGTGACCGGGTGGTTGTTGTAGGGGATACAGGTATTGTTGCCAACGGCCCGCCAAAGGAAGTAATTTCTGAAACAATTCTCTCAGAGATATACAGCAATTGTTGTTGCGTTCGCTCAATGAATGGGGTTCAGATGGTGATGCCGAGTTGCATTATAAAAAATAACCGTTTATCGGTCGATTGTAACCCGGAATCTGTCACGGGAAATGCTCAGGGCCACATCGGATCCATGCAATCACCGTGGGCACAAAACGCTGGATTAATGGAGATTGATTGAATGAACAGATTTATTGACTGGAATCAGGCATGGAATGAAACGTACCTTAAGAGTATTGAGAGCAGGCTCAATGGTGATTGTGCCTCAATATGGAAAGATCGGAAAAGCGCTGAGTCGTTTTTGGAACAGTCTGAAAGAAACCCGGAACGAATACAACGGGTAATTGAAGGTCTTCCTGTCACTTCCGGATCATCGGTTCTGGATATTGGTTCAGGGCCGGGCACTCTTGCAGTTCCTCTCGCGGG
>CAZBYH010000144.1:0-4740 GCA_964496155.1 uncultured Methanoculleus sp. | reverse complement strand
TGACACATCTGCAACCGACGAGGTGGCTGCAGACATCCATGATCTGATTGAGGCATCCCGCCGGATGGATCTGCAGAATGCCTATCGTGTTCTCTCTGAAGCAAAGGTTCTCCTCAGTGGTGAAATGACGACACTGACCGACTCTGTAACACAGGATTATTTTCAGGATGCAGAGGATATAATCTCAGCGATTGAGCCGGCGATAGCAGAATACCGGAATGCCGGGGGTGCTGATGAACAGGGAGTCCTTGTTGTTCTCTCCTACCGGGACAATGCCGAAATGCTTTTGGTTCTTTCCCATGACCGTGATTCTGCCGGAGACGATATTGGTGCACAGCGGTATGCAGAGGATGCCTTCGCAAAAGCCGGTGATGCAATGGCGTATCTTGCGGGCATGTATAGTGAAGCAGGGCTGACTCAGGAAGGTTCCACTGTCGGTGCATTGACCCCCCGTCCCTCTCTGGAGCCATCTGAAAAGACTCCTCCTCAGGGGTTTTCTCTCCCTAACGCCATGGATTTGGGAGGGGATGAACATACGGGAAAAATTGACATCGAAGGTACCCTGACGTTTTTCCAGATTGTCCTTGACGGCATAGGGGATCTGGTTGAATTTGCCCGGAATGTTATGGAAGCATTCTCAGCAATTGGGAATTGAAAATATCCGGCAGTTATTGTCGATTCTCTTTTTTTAATCCTTCTGCAAGAGCCATAATGTCCCATGCCAGTGATTCACGCCTGATGCGTGAATCCATCCTGGTGTCAACGTGGAGGGCATTATCAAACGGCAGGGGGTCATGGGTATCCATCAGGTACAGATCGGTGAACGGATCGTAAATGGGGCATTCTGCCCTTTTTTCAGGAGCATAGGTCTTTTTCTCTCCTTTCATGCTTCGTTCACGGGTAAATGGAACAAATGATATAACCGGGACGTCCCTGAGTGCTTCCGATATGCCTGTACACATCAGTGTCGGCATGATGCCGGTGATTGGCCTTCCGGGACCGATGATCACCGTGTCACTCTTTCGGATTGCGTCCACTGATTCCATGGATGCATGGAGAATTGTGTTTGACGGCGCATGAACCGCATACGCATGGGTGTCGTCATCGTAGGCAACTCTGTACTGGGCAAGCGTTGTCTGCCCGGATGGGGTGGTGACCGACCACTCGCCGATGTCGTCATTGGCCGGGAGAATCTGTGCCACAATACCATAGGCGCGGGCGATGGCGATTGTCGTATCCGTAAGGCGTTCTCTTTTCAGTCTCTGTGCCCGAAAGATGTGCAGGGCCCGTTCCTGATCCCCCACAGGTTGTGGTTCTTCTGTGCCGAGCCGTCTGAGGGCACGGTGTGTTGTACAGGTATCTCCCTGAATGCCATGCCAGGTTCTGGTGTTGAGATTGCCTGCAAAGAGAAAAATCAGGGTGTCAAGATCGGGAACAGAACACCCGCAGGACGATTGGTCTGCATATGCCGGTGGTGCGATGACCGTAATCTCTGAATCATCCATGAATGAACGAAACCCTGCGATGAGGCGGGCTGATTCGCTACCCCCCGATATGAAAGTGATCATGCCTTTTCAGTGCCCTCTCCTGCCTCAGGTGATGACAGGTCTCTCAAAAGAACATACCTCTCATCGAAATTACCAACGACATAGAGTGAGTAGATACGCAAAAACGTCACGAATGGCACACTTGCCATCAGACCGCAGAAAGCAACAATGGCACAATATCCTGCGAAAAGAATAGCTATAGCAAGAGGTGAGAGGTTTTCTGCTCCGCCTGCTGCAATAAGAACTCCCATCAGAAGGATGCCTGTTACAATTCCCACCACCAGCATCACCGTGGAGAGGATGATACTGACACAGACAGAAAGGATGAGTTTCATGACTATATACAGCCCTGCCTCTGTTTTTTCTGCATTGAACAGATTCAGGCATCGCCGCCACCCTGCAATGACGCCGCACCGGTCAACGTTCATGATGGGGACAACAAAATCCGTTGTCAGCATCAGAATGATGAGATAGGGGATTAGGATGATGAACATCAGCACGACAAATATCAGAAATCTTCCTACGATTGCCGTTTCAATACCGGGTGTTCCGATAAGTGGCGCGAACAAAAGATATGCGAGGGCAAGACAGATACCGAGGAAAAAAAGAGAGAGGAAAAAAAGGAAAGCGAAGTAGCGGATTCCCGGCCGGGTGCTATCACGGAAGTGTGTCCGTATATGGATATTCTCCGTTCCCAGTGCCCTGATAAAGATGAACTGGAATATCCCGTTCAAAAAAAGATAGATAAGGCCGATGCAGAGCAGAATGACTCCGATAAAAAGCAGGGCTGAGAAGAAAGCCTCGTTATTCTGCGGGATCAAAGAACTGATACCCTCCATGATTCCGGATTCATCCGGTGAGAAAGAACCCGTTGAAAACTGCAATACCCCTGCCGCGCCCCCGGCAAAGAATGCAATGACTGCCAGCCGGACCCAGACTCCGATATCAAAGGGAAAAAGAATGGACTTTGTCATTGCAATTGCACGATCTATTTCGCGAATTGCATAGTAATCCGGTTTCATGAATTCCTAAGGTTTTTTATGTGTGTCAATGATGTTCTGGATGTCTTCTGCAAGTGTCAGTGCTGCTTCTTTATCTGTCATCAGGGTATCCAGACGGACGGCCCCTTCTATTGGTTTTGGGTCGCGAATGTCCTGAACAAATACATCGGTGAACTCCCGGTAGAGATCATAGGTTGCCTGTCCGTTTGGTGCCATGCCCCATGCCAACATCAGTTCTGCCGCAGGCCCGCTGACCGGTACGTCACCGATAAACGGACTTATTACTATCACAAACTGATCGTTGAGTGCTTCTTTAACACCCTCGCATTCAACTATTGGTAAGATGCTGGTGATGGGGTTTGATGGTCCAATAACAACTGCATCAGCATCACTGATTGCCTGTAAGACCTGTTCTGTTGCTACGGGTATTTCAGTGCATCTCCGGATAATAGCATCGATCTCAACTGCCCCCCTGTGCCCGACCCAGTATTCCTGGAAGTGCATTTCTGTACCGTCGCTCTGGATGCAGGTGGTTACCTCCGTGTCGCACATGGGAAGAATGGTCGCATCGCACCGGAGACGGGATGAGAGGTTCCGTGTCGCCTGGGTAAGCGTCATTCCTGAACGGAGCATCTCTGCCCGTACGATGTTGATTGCACGGTCCTTGTCTCCGAGGGTAACCGGTTCAGGGTATCCGATCTTTTTCAGAAAATCACTGGTGATAGTGGTGTCACCTTCGATGCCCCACCATCTGTTGGTATCAAGGAGTCCTGCAAAGAGATACATCACGGTGTCAAGGTCTGGTGAGAGGTGACTGCCGGAGAACCACATGTCCTCTGCGGTGTTTACAATGACTGCCATCTCATGGTCTGCAATGAGCGCCCGGTATCCCCGCATCAATTTAGGGGTGCCGGTTCCGCCGGAGAGGAAAGTTATCATATAACACAATAGTTTTATCACCCAATATATGTTGATTCTTAAAGGAAGGCAGAGATGAAGACCATAAAAGACCCTGTACATGGCCATGTCCGTGTATCCGACGACCTCCTCCCCCTTCTGGATGCTCCCCACGTGCAGCGACTCCGGTATATCCGCCAACTCGGCTTTTCTCATCTGGTATACCCCGGTGCAAACCATTCGCGGTTTGAACACTCTGTCGGGACAATGCATCTGGCTGGCGCTATGGCCCGCGAACTTGAATTTGACGTTGGAGAATGTCTTCTCACAGAGGCTGCCGGTCTTCTTCATGATATTGGGCACGGGCCGTTTTCCCATGCAACAGAACCGTTACTGGTCGAATTTTGTGGAAGGGGACACGATGTTATCACTCCTCTACTGACAGAAGACCTGGCCCCCGTTCTTTCCGGGGCAGGAGTTGATCCGGAAGAGGTTGCGGCGATGGTGAATGGTACCCACCGGTATGCAGGCATTATCCATGGTGACCTTGATGTTGACCGGATGGATTATCTGATGCGCGACGCGCATTACACGGGTGTGCCGTATGGTACGGTGGATCCTGAACGGCTGATTCACAGCAGTGCGTTCAGTGATGAATCCGGTTTGTATCTTCGGGAGAATGGGATTAACTCCGCAGAATCTCTGCTTCTTGCCCGAACACTCATGCGCCCCTCGGTCTATTTTCATCATGTGTCGCGGATTGCAGAATCGATGATACTTTTAGCAAGTCTGGCACATGCCACCGCGATGGAGGGAAATGCATACCATGAACTGGTCCGGATGAATGATTTCGCATTTATTGCCGCCCTTCTCTCCTCGCCATCTGAGACGGCTGTGAGTATTACCCGGCGCGTGCTTGATCGCCGTCTCTATAAACGCGCCCTTTACGTAGGTCAGGATCAGGTGAATGCAGAGGAATACCGGCAGGGAATAACGATCATCCGGTCACGGGAGATTGCAGAAAAGATTGCTGATGCGGCAGGGGTTGCTGCGACGTCTGTTCTTGTGGACATCCCTGCTTTCCCCTCAGAGATGCGAATGGGGGTGCTGGTCAGAAACCATTATGACCTGACCTCTCTTGAAGAGCTCTCCCCTCTTTTGACTGCCCTGAATAAAACGCGGAGAAGCCAGTGGCGTCTGGGAATATATACGATACCCGGTCAGCAGAATGCCGTTGCGGATGCAGCAGGCAGGGTATTATCGATCAAAAAGCCAACTAAACAGGACAGACTAAT
>CAZBYH010000143.1:0-4807 GCA_964496155.1 uncultured Methanoculleus sp. | reverse complement strand
CTTGCCTTTTCGATATTACAAAAGAATATCATGGATTTTACTGAATTTCAAGAGGGAAATAAAACGGTTTCTGGAATCAGACAAAGAAGAGTAATTTTAGTCCCTGTTGTCTGTAATGGGCTAAAAAAGATTTTACGTCTGCTATTTTTTGAAAACAGGTATGCACATCCCCCGCATATTCAATCGCTCACTGCCGCGGGGATTGCAGCCTGCATATGAATTACTTATTATTCCTAACCCACGGATCAAAGTTCTGGGGCGCCTTGAGTGCGGCCTCATGACCAGGGAGTGCAATGCCGAAATACCAGACCAGTGTGAGGGCTATAACGAGAATTGCGAGACCGATGATGACCCACAACTGTTTTTTTGTTGTATCAGGTTGTTGTGTTTCGGTCATCTAATCACGCTTGCGTAGATTATTCTGTCATAATCCTATTTCAACAGTCCGAACAAACACAGGGTGCGGGGAAAACACCCTGGTTTTCAGGATTCTAACCGAAAAAGTGGTTCTCAGTTAATTGCGTTCGCAGGCGCCAGAAGTGCATCCTCCTGACCCGGGACAACCATCCCGAAATACCAGGCCAGTGCGATGGCGATTACCACAATCGCGACACCTTCGATGATCCACATCTGTTTTTTCTTTGCATCAGGCTGTTTTACTTCGGCCATATTATTTTTTTATTTACCCGCGGATATGATAAAGCCACTCCTAAAACAGGTAACACCGTTTTTTGTAATAATATCGCCAAATTCCCATTTAAATGCCATTTTAAGGGAAAATGCCGGGATAAATACTTCAACTCTGCATCCCAAAAAAACCGAAACGATATGCATAAGCGACATGCGACCAACAATACCCGATACCAATCCTTATCATATCATTAACTCAAACATTTTCTGATACAAACCAGACGGTTCATGCCTGTTTCTGCACCATCTTTACAGACCATACGTTACAAACCATACAAAAAACGCCCTCCCCAGGTGAATGATATCGACAGAAAAAATATTGAGATTATCGTCCTTATCGCCATGCTTGTTGCCATCGGAGCCTGGGCCGGGTATGCATATATTCATGCAAATACCCCTGTGCGAATCGGCGTTCTCCTTCCGATAACCGGGGATATCGAACTACAGGAACCGCTCGAATGGGCAAAGGATACCATCAACAGCCAGGGTGGGATCAAAGGAAGACAGGTCGAACTCGTATACAAGGATACCGCGTTTGGCAACGTGACTGAGCTCGGCCGGGAATTTCTTGACGATGATTCCATCCGCATCGTCATCGGGCCGGACAAAAGTGACGACGTCTACAAACTGGCTCCCGAATTCATCGCAAAAAAGAAGATCCTCATCAGCCCGGAAGCAACATCCGGTGATATCATACGGGCATTTGGCAAAAGTGGATATATCTGGCGAACCACACAGGGAGATGCTGCCCAGGTACAGACCATCCTTTTGATCCTGAAAGGCAAAGGGGCAACAAAGGTGGCACTGCTCGCAGAGGACAGCACGTACGGCCAGACCTTCTATGACTGGACGGGATTTTTTGCAACCGAATATGGTATAGAGGTCGCATTTATCCGGCAATTCGATGCAGAATCACCCACGCTCAGTCTCCATGTTCAGGATGCGTTACAAACAAACCCGGATTATCTTATTGCCATCTGCTGGCCAGAGGATGCCGCAACCATCAAGCAGACACTCGACCAATCGGGGAGCACAACAAAACTGTTCCTCCCTGATGCCCCCGCCCAGCCGGCCCTGATAGAATTGCTGGGGTCTGCTGCGGAAGGACTCCAAGGAACAAATCCCACGGCAGACCCTACAACCGGGTTCGTTGAGGCATATCAGGAAAAGTTTGGGCATCCTCCGACGGATTACGCGGCGACGACGTATGATGCTCTTTTAATTGCTGCGTTTACCGAAGCCCGGCAGGAAACCGTCTTTTTCGAATCGCTTGCAGGCTCAATCCAGAAGGTTGTGTATGGCAATGGCACCGTAACTGGCTGGGATGCACCGGGCGTACACACGGCTCTTCGTGAGATCCATAAGGGAAAAATGCCCCGAATCACCGGTGCAAGCGGGCCTCTTGAATATGACAGAGAGTTCGGCGTAGACCCGATTATTACCTGGTACTCCCTCTGGGTGGTAAAAGACGGCGAATTCCAGACGGTTACGATGATCAGTTCCGATATGATCAGTGATGCCGTCAGAGCCGGAGGCACATCCGCGGGGTTATCCCGGGGTTCAACAGAACGCATGTCCGTGTTTTCGAATACAAACACACGATATGTTTCAGCAGTACAGAAAAAGGATTTCGTAGCCGTAATTGTCGGCCCCTCAATGGGGTGGCCGAATTACCGACATCAATCAGATGCCTTGGCCTTCTACACCCTGCTCCGTGACAACGGAGTCGACGATGATCATATCATCCTCATGGTCTATGACGATGTCCCCACAGCCCCCGAAAATCCTATCCAGGGAGATATCCACAATATCCCCAAGGGCAAGAATATCCGCATCGGAGCGGATGTGGATTACGCGGGGTCAGAGGTGACAGCAGAGACATTTAAAAATGTCCTCTCCGGTACTACAACTCCAACAAGCCCGCTCGTTCTTGTCACCAATGCCAGTACTGATGTGTTTGTGTACATTGCAAGTCACGGTACACCGGGCGGAATCGTGTTTGGAGCAGACGATGAACTATTCACAACAGATGATTTTACGGCACTTACGGATTCTATGAGCAGGAACAACCAGTATCGAGAGATGGTCTTTTTTGTTGATACCTGTTTTGGAGAGAGTATCGCAACTGATACGAACGCCTCAGGCATATTTTACTTAACCGGTGCTGCGAAAAACGAGCCCTCACTTGGGGCAGTCTATGATCTGCGTATCCGTCAATGGCTCTCGGATGAGTTCACCTCAAGCGTTTTTTCCGTAATTAAGTCGAATCCCGATATCACGTTCCGGGATCTCTATCCTGAGACCTACCGGAGAGTGACAGGCTCGCATGTTCGCATGATTGAAACGGGAAATTTCAGTCTGGATACGCCGGTCATGGAGTTTTTGATGCCCTGAACCGGCCACCATTGAAACGTCTTTCTTGAAACCGGAATTGACGTGAATCGTGAATTGGCAAAAAAGGGATGGCGAGATCAGATAAACGCCTGACTATTCTTTTCGGACGCCGTGCCAGAGATACGTAGTATTCGTCACACCATCTGCGTAATCCTGATCTGTTGTCCATGTTCCGGTAAAGGCATCTCCATTAGCAAACAGGATGAATTCAATGGTTCCGGTGAGGGTACGGGATTCATCGGTCTCAATCCAGGTTCCGGAGAGTTTCGTTCCTTCTACGGTGCCGCTCAAAGACCCCGTAAGATTGCCCATGACATACGGGTATGTTCCGGTTACGGTTGCTCCCATCTGGGTTAATATCAAATCATCGGTTGGTTCCAGAGTTGCGTGGTTCGCGGTGCTCCATGTCGTACTCCATGTACCATTCCATGAGGTATCCGGTGTACCGGGAGGCGACTGAGGTATATCAGTTACACAGCAGGCAGTTATCACCATGAGGCAGGTAAGGCCGAGAAGGAGAATAAGCAGTGATTTTTTCATAATCTCTCTTTTAACAGTGGGTTCATCAATGTAATTACATCTGTTAAAATACCCTGAGAACCGGGAGTGCCAAAGGGTAAAAAAGGGATTTAATACCCGGTCTTTACCGAGAGGGGACTATCAATATCGAGATACTGACCTGTTTGTTCGGTGTATTGTGGCCATTCTATCATAGAACCGCCGTTCGGGTTACCGGTCTTTGCAAACCGCGTCCACGCCTCAATCAGGGTGTTTGTAACAAACGGGTCTGCGTTCATCGCTGGGCCGAGTCCAAAGAGGAGGAGCGTCTCACTGCCATGGAATGCCCCATGTTCCTGACCATACGCGTTTGGCACAACATAGGAGTAGCGGTACAGGTAGGTGTCAGGGGAGAGGTCTGCCATTGATTCGGCAGCAAACTTTGCCGAATAAGCAAAATCAACGTCGGTCATGATCTCTTTGAGCCTGATTTGGACTTCTTCAGGGGACTCTGCAGGATAGCGTGCAAAGACTTGGTCTGCTTCCGTGCCGAAAAAGTCTCGAATCAGGGACTCATACTCTGCAACACTCATATCTGCATCGTCAGAGAGTGTCTTGCCGTCATCGGCATTTGACCCGATAATAAAGGGAACCGGATTCTGTTTTCGGAGTGAGAAGATGTTATTGACCGAGTCGGAAAGGATATATCCATCGATGTTTGGCACAAATTCGAGAGTATGCGTGTTATGCCACGCAGATTCGGGCCACGGAGTCGCATCGATGATATCTTTTACACTTACGTTTCGCATCTGTTGGATAGCATCCGGCCCTGAAAACCCGAGGCTTGCAGCGTATTCCTGTCCGAACTGTTCTGCATCGGCTTTGGTGTGGATGATATCAATGGTTGGGCCGTTCGTCCAGTAGGGACCGCTTTCAACCAGTGCCTGACTATAGAGCCCTTTACTTCCGGGGCTTGCCAGATGGATGGTGACACTCACTCCTCCGGCAGATTCACCGAAGATGGTGACCTGTTCGGGGTCGCCGCCGAATGCACCAATGTTCTTTTGAACCCACTCAAGGGCTGCAACCTGATCCATGATGCCGTAATTGCCAGAGACGTTGTGGGGAGATTCGGCGTCAAGTTGAGGATGTGCAAGGAATCCGAGAGCACCAAGCCGGTAGGTAGGCGTGACAATGACAACACCCTGTTCTGCAAGTCCTGTCG
>CAZBYH010000142.1:0-4828 GCA_964496155.1 uncultured Methanoculleus sp. | reverse complement strand
TTGCAACCGTCATCGTCGGTGAAGATCCTGCTTCACAGATGTACGTCCGGATGAAGCACAAGGCGTGTGATGACATCGGTATACGTTCTATTGGCGTCGTTTTAACCGAAGATGTGACGACTGAGGACGTAATAACGCATATCGAATCACTCAACGAGGATGCATCTGTTGATGGCATTCTTGTCCAGCTTCCTCTCCCCGCACAAATTGATACTGAAGCGGTGATTGAGGCGGTATCTCCTGAAAAGGATGTGGATGGATTCCACCCAAAAAATATCGGAGCCCTCTTCTCAGGACGTCCTGCTTTTGTGCCATGCACACCCGGCGGCATCATGACGCTGCTTGAAGAATACCACATCGAGCCAAAAGGAATGAATGCCGTTGTCATCGGAAGAAGTGTTGATGTTGGACGACCCATGGCTGCCCTTTTGTTAAACGCCGATGCAACGGTGACCATCTGCCACTCCAAAACAAAAGATCTTGTAGAGGAAGTCAGAAGGGCGGATCTCATTGTCAGCGCAATTGGTAGAGCCCGCTTTATCACCAAAGATATGGTATCTCCCGGGGCAGTGGTGATTGACGTTGGCATCAACTATGATGCAAATGGCAAACTCTGCGGTGACGTTGACTTTGATACCGTCAGTAGCATTGCGTCTGCCATCACACCGGTTCCCGGGGGCGTTGGTCCGATGACCATTGCAACCCTGATGGAAAATACGTTTACCGCAGCGAAAAAATAGGCATGCAAACCTGCAGAATTGGAAATGTTACGGTTGGAAAAGATGCTCCAATACGACTGGTGGCGGTTATTAATGCCAGTCCGGAGTCCTTCTATTCCAAATCTTTTATCCCGTCCGAATCTGTGGTATGCACTGCCCGGCAATTCGCAGATGACGGGGCAGATATCATTGACATCGGTGCACGGAGCACCGCCCCCAATTCACCCCTCATTCCGGTTCACACAGAACGGGAACGGGTAACAGACGTCCTCAGACATATAGAGGGAATGGGCATTCCCGTCTCACTCGACACGATGTACCCTGACGTCCTGAATGCAGCACTCCGGTATGATATCGCAGCAATTAACGACATTCAGGGACTTAGAAATCCGGAATATGCCCGCATTGCAGGAGATTCAGGACTGCCGGTAATTAGCATGGCAACAGATATTGTTCCCGGAGATGCCAGGGGCGTGAAAGCCACTCTCTCTACCCTTTCTACCGTTATCTCCCGCGCAGAAAAAAATGGGATTCGAGAACTGATTCTCGATCCCGGCATCGGTAAATGGACTCCTGAACGCACCTTTGAGGACAACTGGGAATTATGCCGTCATTTTTCGGACTTTCTGGAACTAGAGCGACCCCTTCTTGCAGCAGTATCACGAAAATCATTCATCGGAGACCTTACCGGACGATCTCCGGAAGACCGGCTTGCAGGGACACTGGCAGTGACGTGCACTCTTATGGATAAAGGTGCTTCAATAATCCGCGCACACGATATACGCGAAACCGCAGACATTATCCGTGTGCACCAGAAACTAAATCAACAGATCTGATCCAATGGACATACAATTCACGGTAACCGGGTTAAAAACAGGCATCGTTGTACCGGGTGACGATATATCAGATATTCTTTTGAATTCGCTTCGTACAACCAGTCTGACGCTCGCAGACGGCGATGTCATCGTAATTGCAGAGAATGTTGTCGCAACTGCGGAAGGATCGCTTGTCACCCTTTCCGAAAATACGCCCTCCCCTGACGCGCTCCGATACGCAGAAACCTATCGGATAGACCCGCACCTTGCAGAGGCAATCATTCAGGAAAGTGACGCAATCATCGGCGGCATTCCCGGATTCCTTCTTTGCATGAAGAACGGCACACTTCTCCCAAATGCAGGTATTGATGGATCAAATGCGCCCACGGGCACGGTAGTCTGTCTGCCAAAGAATCCCGATAAAAGTGCAGAAACGATCCGTGCAAGAATATTTGAGAAAACCGGATGCAAAATAATTATCATTATCGCAGATTCACGAACACATGCAATGCGTCTCGGGTGCAGTGGTGTTGCAATCGGATGTGCCGGAACTCTTGCTGTGGAAGACGAAGTCGGCAAACAGGACCTCTTTGGACGCGCGCTGACAGTTACCAAAAAAGCAATCGCAGACAATCTTGCCTCTGCCGCCGAATTGGTAATGGGTGAGGCAAATGAAGCCGTACCTGCTGCAGTTATTCAGGGGCTTTCATTAAAAATATGCGAAGTCTCCGGGATACCGGAGATAGCAGTTGAAGATTGTTTATTTATGGGGGCTGCGTTGAATGCCAACCCTGCCCTTTTCAAGTGAAAGGGTTATCCCAATCTTTTTAAGAAACTGCCGGGCTCGTCCTTTTCCATGGATTAAGATCTCAACCAGATCCTCTTTTTCATCGATATCGGTTGACAAAAAAAACGAGTCAATGACCTCATACCTCAATCCGGCATCCTCTGCAATCCGGACATGATCACAGAATGATGCACCGTAATAATCAACGTGGTATGCCTGTGGTTTTCTGATGAACAGAACATTTGTTCCTCCTCCACGACCAGGGACGATACCAACATCAGCAGTGACTGACACAAGGCGCCTCACCGCATCCGGTGTTACCAGAGGTATATCAGACATGAAAATCAGCACCGGAGTATTCTCCCGGGAAAGATATGCATTCAGTGCTTCATTGAGACCGCGACTATCGACCTGTGTTGGGACATCACAATATTCAAACGGAACCGTACAAAGGATACAGGGAGAACAACCCCCCTCCTGAAGGACGTCTACCACATCCCCAAGCATGGCATGGGCAAATGCTTCCCGTTCTTCCTGACTCATCACTCCGGACAGACGGGTCTTGGGATTAACCGGTCTGAACGGGATAACTGCATTAATTTGCCGGGGTTCAGACATGCATAAACTCAAAAAAATTATTCTTCATTCGCAAAGTACAGATGACAGTGGCAGTGCCCATCATCCCTGACTTCATCTTCATGGTATATGCAGGGACAGATAATTTCCTTATCTTTTTCCAGGTCCCCGGTTCTCATGCGGCAGGGGCAGTACTGCTCATCAAACCGGATGGTATTCCGGGCAAGTCCCTTAATAACTGCTCCAAGCTGTTTTTCATTCGGATTAAGCATCCAACCATGGGAAGCAGCATAATCCCGCGCCCATGCAAGGATCTCTTCCTGTAACTGATCCTCAGTTTCTGCATCATTATTCTCTGTCATCTCATTACCTCATTTCACAGTAATCAATCATTGAATTAAACAATTTTTTACCATCTTCTGAACCAAGCACTGATTCAGCTGCTCTTTCAGGATGGGGCATCATCATCAGAACGTGCTGTTCTTCACTTAACACACCAGTGATATTTAATTCTGAGCCATTGAGGTTGCTCTCCGGAGTGCAGACTCCTGATGCATCGCAGAACCGGAATGCTACCCTTCCTTCATCCAGAAGTTTTTGTGCTACCCCTTCACCTGCCACATATCTTCCTTGTTTATGGGCAATGGGAAGGCGGATCACTTCACCGTTCGTATACCGTGAAGTAAAGGGTGATGTGGTATTTTCAACTTTCAGATGCACCCATTCACAGATGAACTTGGGATACTCATTTGTAGTAAATACTCCCGGCACCATACCACTTTCCGCACCGATTTGGGCACCGTTACAAACACCCAGCACAAGCCCCCCTGCCGCTGCATGTTGACGAACATCGTGCATGACAGGCGTTCGTGCCGCAATTGCACCGGCACGGAGGTAATCGCCATAGGAGAACCCTCCGGGAATCACGATTGCGTCATACGAACGGGAAAACCCTTCTTTGTACCACACCAGATCACAGTCAACACCGCAGACATCCTGAATCACGTGGTGTGCATCTTCGTCACAGTTACTGCCACCAAACTGCAGAACAGCGAACCTCATTCAACGGCCTCAACTACATAAGAGTGGATGACAGGATTTGCAAGAAGGCGATCGCACATCTCAGTGGCCATATTCACAGCCTCATCAGCTGAATCTGTGTCAATGCCAATATTAAACACCCGTGCTGCCGAGAGTGATGCAGTTTTGAACCCCAGGTTTGACAGTGCGTGCTGAATCGCCCGTGCCTCCGGGTCAAGCATACCTTCCTTGAGTGAAATGGTTATTTTTACGGTAATTGTCATGCTATTTTTCCAACCTTTATTTATTCTGTAGTATTTTTTCAACAACTTTGCCATATACGGAGATCACATCGCCCGTCCCTAACCGGTACACATCCTTGTCCAGTGATTCTCCGGTTGCGAGATCCCATAAGCGCATGGAATCCATGCTTATTTCATCACCCAGAAAAATTTTGTCACCGGAACAGCCAAATTCAATCTTGAAGTCTACGAGCTCAATACCCACGTTCGCAAAGAAATCCTTGAGGAGTTTGTTTATCTTAAGGGTCATCTCACGGACTTCTGCAAGACTGTCAGCTGTTAGGAAGCCAAGAGCGAGAATGAGGTCATCATTGATCGAGGGATCTCCGTGTTCATCGGATTTATAATCCGTGACAATCACCGGCGGGTCAATGCGCTGCCCTTTTTTGAAGGGAAATTTTTTAACGATAGAACCGGCGGCAATATTCCGTGCAATGACTTCAAGGGGAATCATGGTGAGTTCCCTGACAATCATGGTTTTTTCGTCTTCCATCCGGATAAAATGTGTTGGAATCCCATTCTTTTCGAGAAATTCAAAGAAAAATGCAGATACTCGCGCATTATATTCTCCTTTTCCTGCAAGTGTATCCTTTTTCTCTCCATTAAAGG
>CAZBYH010000141.1:0-4833 GCA_964496155.1 uncultured Methanoculleus sp. | reverse complement strand
CAATCGTCGCACAGATAATCTTTGTTTCATCCCGGACAAAGGATTCCTGAGTTCTCCTACGGACATCGTCCTTCAGGCCTGCATGATACGGGAGGGTGAAGTGTCCCTGATTTTGCAGATGAAGGGCAAGTTCTTTCGTACTCTTTCGGGAAAAACAGTAGATGATGCCGGACTCACCACGGTGCGAATCCAGATATGTTGTTATCGCCTGTGTTGGATTACCCGATTCACGAATCTCATAATACAGGTTTTTCCGGTTAAATGAACCGACAAGTACACAGGGATTTTTCAGGTTCAGTTGTTTGACGATGTCGTCTTTTACTTCACGGGTGGCAGTAGCGGTCACTGCGATGACGGGGACATCCGGCCAGGTTTCTTTTATCATCCGGAGTTTCCGGTAATCCTTCCGAAATTCATGTCCCCATCGTGAGATACAGTGGGCTTCATCGACCGCGACAAGAGAGAGCGGAAGATCTTTGAGCATGCGGATAAAACGACCGCTGACAAACCGTTCGGGAGAGACGTACAGCAGATTTATCTTTCCTGCCCGGAGAGCCTGTTCGGTTCTTCTATTCTCATCAGGTGTTGATTCACTGTTTAATGTCGCTGCTCGGATGCCTTTCTGGCAAAGATCGTCCACCTGATCCTTCATCAGGGAAATGAGAGGCGAGACAACTATTCCCAGCGTATTGGTGTGCACCGGAAGGATCTGGTAGCAGAGGGACTTTCCTCCTCCGGTTGCCTTCAAAAGGAGCACATCCCGTTCCATATGAAGGGCGGATATCGCATCAGTCTGCTGAGGGAGAAACGAGTTGTATCCCCAGTAGTCCCTGAGGGTATCATAGAGCGACATAACTACTATTGATTATATTTTTTGTTCAGCAATAAGAACTCGGATTTTATCCAAACCTTTCCAAATGAATGAATTCAGAAAATCTGCAATAAAGTATCTCAAAATCATCGGAGAAGACAAGCCGTAATCGGCAGCCCGGAACCTCTTTGGGTTTATTTTGTGGATTGAAAAAGGGCGGTACAAACAGTCATTTGGATAATTTGGTGCTTTCGGTGGTCGAAGATGGCAGGGAGAGAGAATGAACCATTCGTCTTCTTCGTTTTCACCTTTTCACCCATTTTCACCCATTTTCACTTAGATCTTTGTTTAAATGGACGATTATTTGGGGCCATCGTTCAAATTAAAGGACAATTTGCCAATTACCCCAGTTCATTTTCACCATCTCCAGTATCACACACACACACAACCACTATCATAGAGAGAGAAAACAGCATTGCCCTGATACTCCATTTGGGTGAAAACATCCCTTACTATCTCTCTATATATCTATATTATTAACTCAGTTTAGAGAATAAGGAATAGGAAGGTCGTATTTTACGTTTTCACTTTTGGCCAAATTTGGGTGAAAACGTGGTGAAAAGGTGAAAACGTGATCTCCCCTGTCATCTCTATTATCATAAGAATTTCTATCCGTATCGTCGTGCTTTAGCCAGACATTCTGCTGTCCTATCTACTGCCAATATATGACGAAATCGACAAATCTTTAAAATATTTTCAACAATACATTTTTTCATACCAAAACCCTACCACATCATCAGGTGAAAAAACCCATGACAACCGGATTTATCGATAAAGTAAAAGGGTTCCTTCTCGATCCAACACAGACACTCATTGCCCACAGAGATGAGGGCTTCGGTGACGCACTGAGATATTTTATCACGTTTTTCGTGATTTACGGGGTGCTGACCGGAATTATGGTAGGACTTTTGGTGGGCATGAACACAGTCGGAGGACTTGGTGCTGCTGAAGCCGGATTGGGGGCTATTGGAATCGGTGGACTCGCGGTATTGGGCACCCTCGGGATGATCATGGTATTCATCGTATTCATCATCATCTTCGGCATCATCGCCCTCTTCATCGGAGGCATCATGCTCCACATCTGTGTCTTTATCGCAGGCGGGAGAAAGGGACTCACCACCACCGTACGGGCCCTCATCTACTCCCTCACCCCGAACCTGTTATTTGGCTGGATTCCTCTCATCGGTCTTCTTGCGTGGTTCTGGTCACTGGCTCTCGGAATTCTTGCAATAAAAGAATTACATGAAATTTCCACCACACGGGCCTTTATTGCCGTCTTTCTGCCGGCCATCCTCATGGCGATATTGTCCTTCCTTATCCTTGTATCACTCGTGGCTGCCACCACGACGCCCATGCTATATTAAGATAGAGATGAGCTGAGGATAAAACCTCAGCCGGTTTTGTCTATTATTTTAGCTATGTCAAAACGGGGATATCATGCCCCTGCTCGATATCCATACTCCTTTTTTTGCCGCGATCCGGAGGGAATAGAGGAGTCAGAAGTGCAATATCTATCGGGGGAGGCACAGGAATCTCTCAGGAAAAGAGAATGAAGAACTCAGGACACCACCGGGATAGACGCTATCTATATACCACATCAGGGTGATGAGACGCCATACCACTCTGGGGGGTGGACCATATGGAAAAAAACAGAATTTCATATCACGAATCTGTTTTGCAGATGTACAAACATTTGCAGGAAGACGGGATGAGCAATGTCTGGGATCGCTATGAAGCACAGGGGTTCGGGAATCCTGATAACAGGTGCTCCTTCTGCATGTCAGGCGCACGCTGCGATCTTTGCTCAAATGGGCCCTGTCGGGCTGATGCAGCGAAGGACAAACGGGGTGTCTGTGGTATCAGTGCAGACGCAATGGTAATGCGAATGATGCTTTTGCGCAATGTCCTGGGAACGACCACGTATCATTACCATACCGATAAAACAGTACAGACTCTCCGGGAAACAGCCTTGGGAAACACATCATTTGTTATTAAATCTCCCGATAAACTCAGAACCTTCGCCGTTCGCCTCGGTTTGTCACCGGACGGGACTGATGGGGAGGTGGCTCTCAGCATCTGTGATATGGTGGAGAAGGATTTCTGCCGTCAGGTCACGGAACCGAGTGAGATCGTCCGCCGCCTCGCACCAAAGGAACGTCAGGAAACATGGGCAAAACTTGGCATTTTTCCGGGAGGCATCCACCCGGAGATCATGAACGCCACTGGTTCATGTCTCACGAATGTGGACAGCTCGTATGTGAGCCTCGCCCTCAAGGCAATGCGTCTCTCTGTGGCAATGGCATATCAGAGTCAGATTGTCTGCGAATATCTGCAGGACGTCCTCTTTGGAATTCCCCAACCGCATACGGTGAAGGTTGACCTGGGAGTTCTTGATCCGGATTATGTGAACATCCTCCCGAACGGGCATGAACCCTTCCTCGGGTTCGCTCTCATCGAGGCGGCACGCGATCCTGCATGGCAGAAGAAGGCACGGGATGCGGGGGCAAAAGGCATCCGTATCATCGCCAATATCGAGACCGGACAGGAGATGATCCAACGCTGGGAGACTGATGAGGTATTCTGGGGATATACTGGTAATTGGATCATGCAGGAGGCAATTCTTGCAACGGGGACCGTGGATGTCTTTGTTGCGGATATGAACTGTTCTCTGCCGCTTGACCCGCTGTACGCAGAAAAATACCATTTCCGTCTGCTGCCGGTCTCTGATCTGGTGGCTTTTGAAGGCATTGACGAGCGTCTGAACTATGTGCCCGCAGAGGCACATGAACAGGCAGAGAAGATTCTTGCCATGGGGATTGAGAACTATCCCATCCGGCGGCGAGAAGTGACGCCGGTCACTGGTCTGCCCACCCGTGAAGCGATGGTCGGATTCTCCACAGAGAGTATTGTCGCAGCCCTTGGGGGGACGCTGGACCCGCTCCTCGATCTCATCAAAGACGGCACCATCCGGGGGATTGTCGGCCTTGTATCCTGCACCACCCTGCGTGACAGCGGGCAGGATATCCATTCGATTGCAGTCGCCGAGGCACTCATTAAAAGGAACATTCTGGTTCTCGCCATGGGTTGCGGCAATGCCGCGATGCAGGTTGCAGGCCTCTGCTCTCCGGAAGCTGCTGCAAAGGCAGGCGACGGACTCAGGGGTGTGTGCGAGTCGCTGGGTATCCCGCCGGTCCTTTCATACGGAACCTGTACCGACACCGGGAGATGTGCTGACCTGATTGCAGCGGTATCTGATGCCCTCGGCGGGGTGCCGGTGCCTGACCTGCCGATCGCCGTGGCGGCTCCGGAGTATATGGAGCAGAAGGCCACCATTGATGCCATCTTTGCGCTGGCATTCGGTCTATATACCTATGTCAACCCGATTCCCACCGTAACAGGCGGGCCAAAACTGGTGAAACTTTTGACAGAAGAATTAGAAGATGTAACCGGCGGTCTCCTCAGCGTCGAACCGGATGCGGAGAAGGCAGCAGACGGAATCCTTGCCCATATCGAGGCGAACCGGAATAAACTGGGTATTTAACCCCGACAGATTCACTAAAAATTCACACAATTTCACTTTTTTTCTGGTGGCAGGTCATCAGAAGCATTATGCATCTCCCCTCCACAGGAGAGACCCATGGATATTACGGTCATCGGCACCGAATCTCTCGGCGTGCGGGGCCTCTCATGCATGGTGCAGGCGGGTGACAGGCGAATTCTCATCGACCCGGGGGTGGCACTCGGCTATCTCCGGCACGGGCATATGCCTCATCCCTGCCAGGTAGCGGTGGGCGCCGTTATCCGGGAACGGATCATCACCGCCATTTCTGAGGCAACAGACATTGTATTCAGCCACTATCACGGGGATCACGTCCCACTTGCGGACGCAAACCCCTACCAGCTTTCACTCAGCCGGATGCCACCCCTGCACCACACCCGGTTCTGGTGCAGAGGAACCGATT
>CAZBYH010000140.1:0-4986 GCA_964496155.1 uncultured Methanoculleus sp. | reverse complement strand
TACGCTTGCGGTTGTCTTTGCAATCGATAGTTCAGGAAGTATGAGCTGGACGGACCCCTCGGATCTGCGGCTTGCTGCTGCGGATGCCTTTGTTGATAAGATGCTTATGACACTGGAAATAGATCTGGGAGGTATTGTGAGCTGGGATAATTCCATTGATTTTACCTATGGGCTTGTGGCAGAAGATGTAGATTCATTTGCTACTCTGAAAAGCAATATCAACAATGTGAACAGTTTTGGTGACACGAACCTGAATGCTGGTCTGAATGCTGCAATTGGCATGTTACATGCTGAAAACAGTGTCATCAATAAGGTCATCATTTTCGTGACAGACGGTAGTGGTCTATACACTAAATCAGGCAAACACGGTTCACCAGCTGATGCTGCTGCGGCGGAGGGTATTGTCATCTATACCATCGGGCTTGCCATACCATCCGGTTCAAACGCTGAGCGCCGTCTGATGGAGATTGCAGATGTAACCGGAGGGATGTACTTCCCGAGTCCGGCTGCATCAAACCTTGATGCCGTTTTTGCGTCAGTCTACGACGGGGTTGCAGACACAGCACCGTATAATGTGGATCTGATTGAAGTAACTGAGTCATACATTGTGGCAGAAAAAGACTTCTCGATTATCCCAGACTCGGTGGCAGAGAATGATGATGGGACGACGACGATGATCTGGACGAATGTTGGCCAGTATGTCGGAAATAAGAATAACCGCTTTGATGCGTCTGAAACCTTTATTGTCACCTTCACTGTTGGTTCAAAGGAATCCGGAACAAGGCTGCCTATTTTTAATCAGACAACTGCAAAAATCAGGTATACTGACCCGGCTGCAGGAAAGGTTGCCATTGCAATGGATGGTCAGGCATATATCGATGTGAGAGGGTCTTTCATTCCGAAGTTGACTGAAACGCTGACAGAAACATCGACAGAAACAATGGATCCTATCCCTACACGGGTACCGGAATTCCCGATTATGGTGTTCCCTCTTAGTATGATTTTCAGTATTTTGGCTGTTGTATTCGTGCTCCAACGTTAATTTTTTTGGTTCTGTGGTTGAAGTGAGATGCTGCTGTGAGATTTCTTTTGACAATCTCTTTTGATGAAGTATGAAACGTTTTTTGCCATTCTCTGTCTGGCGGAACCGACTATTAAGACTCTGATGGAGGAAACACTGTACTTCCAGTCGGTCTCCCACAGCATTGATGGCGAGTCATTTACCGAACCCTCTGATGAGTACCTGTGGGGACACATACGAAGAAAGAAGGGTACTATTCTCCTTCCCGGAGATAGTACCCGCGTTTCCCGTGAATGCTCCCCCTCCCGAGAGATCGTGACAGAAGTAAAAAAAGTCTTTTTTGGGGATTGGCATGTCCATGATGTCGTATGGGTGAGTCCGTTGCATTGAGGAACGATTGGATTTAGTGATGGGGTTTATCTCTTAGGATGTGGGGATAAAATCGATTCAGAGACTGCGAATGAGGATTTAAGTTTTATTTCTTGTTCTGAAGAAAGATATTGGGTATATGCCGGATTTTTCTGTTCTCTCTATAATTCGTTATGCTGTGTAGCAATGCCTCGCATATCATTTTTAATCTATTTTCCCTCTCACTGTCACTGACAGCTGGTATACATTAGCTGTCTGTCTCTGCCTGGGTAAGGGTGGTTAAAATGGGAAAAAAAAGTATTGCATTAATCATTGTGCTATTACTGTGTCTTTCCGTCCTTATAGTAAGCGCACAGGATATCATCAATTCAGAAATCCGCATCAATCCAGATGGGGTATCCGTTCAAACGGTTCAGTCTGATGTTTCAAATACAGACAAACCCACATGTGTACCGGAATTTCCGGTAGTGGCACTTCCTCTAGGCATGATTGTTGGCCTTCTTGGTGCTGCATTCATGCTTCGTCGCCAATAATCTCTTCCCTTTTTTGATCTCTTCGTGCGTGTATCCATACAAAGAAATACGAAGTGAGAACGCCTGCCGTCAGGTCTTACCTGTCCAAAAAAGAAGATGAGAAGATGAGGTGAAGTTTCACCCATTTTGGCGGAGAGGAGTTGACCTGAGTCTTCTGATGGGCAACAGGGTCGCTGCCTCAGGCACCATACCGGGTCACTCCCGGGCCTTTTGCCGTACTTCTCCCGCCGCTCTCTTTTTTTATCCTGATGACCGTTCCGATACGCTCGTTTAAGGCAGGCACATGGGATATGACACCGATTATTTTTCCCTGATTACGCAGGGATGAGAGGGTGGCAAGGGCCATCTCAAGGGCATCTGCGTCCAGTGTTCCGAACCCTTCGTCAAGAAAGAGAGAATCTACCTTTATTTTGCCGGATGCCATGGAGGCGAGGCCGAGAGCGAGTGCCAGACTCACCAGAAAACTCTCCCCTCCGGAAAGGTTTCTTGTCGAGCGGATGGTGCCTCCCTGGTAGTTGTCGGTTACTGCGAGTTCAAGGGGTAACTCAGGGCTTTGAATCAGAAGATATCGGTCGGTCATTGCCTGCAATTGTCGATTTGCTGATGCGATCATGACCGCAAAGGTGAGACCCTGTGCGAAGTTGCGGAACTTCTTTCCGTCTGCTGACCCGATGAGCACGTGGAGTTCGCTCCACCGGGCAGTCTCAGTCTGCTGCTCAGTAATCTTCGCCTGCTGTTCGGCATACCGGGCTTCCTCTTCTTTCTGTCGTCTGAGTTGCTGGCGGATTTCGCCTCTGCGGGTATTGGCCTCCTGTTCAGCTGTGGTGAGTGCATGCAGGTCTTCAGTGAGTGTCTCTTCGTCCTTCGTTGGGCTGGCTGAGGAGCGGTGCACCTCCGCCTCTTTCAGTGCGGCTGTATGTCGTGCCGCAAGGCCTGCCTGCCACCGCTCAAGATTATCCCGTATGTCTTTGAGGGCTTTTGCCTCATCTGGTGCAAGAAGGGCAGCTGCAAAGTCCTCTTCCCCGAAGAATCCGGCACTGCATACTGTTCCCTCAAACCGTTGTTCTGCCTCTTTTCTCTCCACACCCTGTGTCTGGATAGCTGTCCGGAGGGTTTTGGCCTCCCCCTCCAATCCTGCATACTCCTGAACCAGCTTTCGGTGTTTTTCCCCGGCCGCCTTATGGACTATCTCCATTTTCCGAATTGTCCGGGCGAACTGTTGCTCGGTCTCATCCGGGCTGGCATCACCGAAGAGATTCTTGCGTTCCTCCCTGAGTTGGTGCAGGTCTGTTTGCTGCACAGCAATGCGAACTGCGTACGTCTCTGCAGCGCCGAATCTCTCGATTGCCTGGCGACAGCATCTGATGAGGGTATGTGTGGCCTGTATATACTCTTTCAGGACTCTGATTGCCTTTTCCGCTCTGGCATAATGTTTGATTGTCTGATCCGCGGTAGTAAGAGCCGCATGCACGGCTACTTCCCGGTCCGCTGCATCCGGGTCAAGCGCCCAGATGCGGCATCCCTCTTTCCATACTTTTTCCCGGTATTCCTCACGTTCATGGATAATAGCGAGTGCCTCTTTGGCAGCCTTTGATTCGCTTTCACACCGTGCAACCGTCAGGAGGAGTGTATTTTCCTTTTTCCTGAGTGCGGTGAGGGCTGCCCGTTCCCTTTTGAGGTCTTCATCTGATGCACGGGGCAGTGTTGCTGAGTCCCGTATATACGGGTGGTCGGTAGCACCACAGAGAGGGCAGGGTTCACCTGTTTTCAGGTAGGAGCGCTCCTCCTCGAGATCACGAACCCGTGCAGCCAGACGGACGGTCTCTTCTATCTGGTCTGCAAGGCGCTCCTGTGTTTCCCGTTCGCGGGTGCAGGCCTCCCGTGCCGCCCGGTGGCGTGTGGCCTCCTCGTTTTTATCGTGGATGTGTTTGGTAAGTTCAGCACTCTGTCTGTCATCATCCGCACCATCTCTGAGGCGTTCCACGAGTCTGTTCAGCTGAGTTATCTGATCCTGAGATACGGCGGTCTCCGTCCGGAGGGTGTCAGGATCTGCGTACCAGAGCACTCCGTTCAGGGCTTTCTCCAGCAAACCAATCTCTTCTTCTGCAACGGTGGACATAGGTGCAGCGTCCACGGGAAGCGGCTGTGTTGCATCACCCGGTACGGCGTCTGTTACCTGTGCAGCGATAACCGTAAGTGTGGCAGAAACAGCGGCCGGATCCCCCGCTATATCGTGCTCCCTAAGGAACCATACCGTGGTCTTTGCCGATGCCGGGGCAAGGGCACCTGCTTCTGCTCCCTTTTTCAGTTCATTCCGGGCCTCCCTCCAGTCACGGTCTGCTTTCTCTGCTTCCCTGCACAGTTCCCCGAGCCGATCTTCTGCAACCCCCGTCTGAAGGTCAAGGGCCCGCACATTGCGTATAATCGGGGCTGCCTGTTCTGCCTGTTCCTGTGCATCCCGGAGTGTTTTTTCCTGAAGCAGGACGGCTACCTCTGCCTCCTGGATCATCTTTTTGTGCATCGGCAGTGCTGTTTCAAGCCCGTTGAGGGATGCCTTATCCTTCTCTTCACCTTCCCTGAGGGTTGTTACCCGGCGATAGGTTCCTTCCAATGCGGCGGCCGCTTCCCCTCTCTGCAGGCGGTTAAGCGGTTCTTCTGCTGCAGCGCGATCTTCGGCCCAGTCTGCCTCTTCCCGTTCCGTCTCGCTTATGACGCGGGCAATTCTCGTCCGCTCCTGATGCCAGGTGATCCCTGTCCTGCAGAGTTGGATTGTCCCCTGCAGGGCATCTGTCTGCTGTATGAGGGTTGCCTCCTCTTTTCGGAGTGTAGCCATTTCTTCATCCGGGAGGAGCGCAATCCCGCTGCCTTCCGCCTCCAGCATCTTCAGTTTATCCTGTTCATCACGTCTCCGCTGGTGGACCGCAACCGAGATTCTGGAGTAGACTTCCGTCCCCGTAATCTGCTCAAGGAGAGGGGACCGTTCATCCGGGGAGGCGTTTAAGAACGCCGCAAAATCACCCTGTGCGAGCATCACTGAACGGGTAAACCGGTCGTAGTCCATGC
>CAZBYH010000139.1:0-4998 GCA_964496155.1 uncultured Methanoculleus sp. | reverse complement strand
ACTGCCATACCCAGGTATCGTGCTGCCCGTGTCAGTGCTGCCCGCAAATTTCCCTCCCGCAGTGAACCGTATGCCTTCTGGGCGAACGTCTGCGGCAATGCATTCTTTTCAACGTAGTCAATGACATTCTCAAGGGCATCTGAGGCAACGAGCATCGTTTCCAGATCATGCGTATCTGTACGGAAGATATTCTCTTGTTCTTTGCATGAATTGTCAAAGAGGGAATAATCTCTGTCGATGATACCGATGATGTGGCATTCATCCTGTTTGGTGCCATCTTTGGGTTTCTCTACGGTGGATGATGTATCCTGTGCGCAGATACCTTCCACGATCTCACAGACATTTTCCTTTGAGTTTGCAATCCGCAGGATACATGTCTCAGAGTTAAAACAGCGGTCATATACCTCCAGATCATAGGGCCCTTCCGTGATCACGAAGACTTTCCCTCCCATCCCGGGGTAGGTCATCTCCATCGTCTCAATCATGCCCCGGATTTCATCAGGGTCGGCCCAGATCTCTTCAAGGCGGTACCCGGCAAACCTGCGGTTTTTACCTTTCATCGGGATAGTTCCCTGATAAGTCAATGGTCTTGTCCCAATGCGTGTGAATAAGTTGTGGGGAGTGGGTTGCGAGAATAAAATCAGATCCCGTAATGGCGATTATATTTAGAATGGTGTCCAAAAATTGCCGTTGCCAGACCACGTGCAAGGATATTTCCGGCTCATCGATAAGCACCAGTGTGCCGGGATCCGTTTTGAAAATGAGGTCATAATACATAACCAGCTGATTCTGTTCACCGGAAGAGAGAGCTTCAGGGGGTATGGGATCTCGTCCCATAAATTTCAGAAGAAAACCGCTTTCGGTGTCAACGGTAAGGTCAATATTTAAAAAAAGCCCGTTAATGATCTTTTCCAAAAGATCAATCTTCTGCTTTAACCCCCCAAAAATCTGGTATTTCTCCCGTGAGTCTGTGATATAGAGATAGATTGCAGTCCGGACACCGGGATCATCTCCGATTTTTCCGGGTGTGATCATCACATCCCCTTCATCAAGCCGGGTAAATGGCAGAAACCCAAGTGTTTCAAACGACTCCCGTTCCTTTTGAAGGTGGATAAGATCGGTTTCTATCTCTTCTGCCGATGGGGCAAGATTGCCGCTTCCGAGTGCCTGCAGATACCGGGCAGGATATGTGGCATCCAGTTCCTGTGCGATGGAGGCATAATCGGCGATGAGCGCCTGAATACGCCTGATTACATCGTCTGCATACGCGAGGATCGTAAGTTCGTATGCTGCCTCATGATTGCGGTCATAGTTAGCCAGTAAATCCCCTGTAATACCTTTCCGGAGATTCCGGTCATGCCAAAGGCGCTGTGCAGAAATATATTTCACCGGCACCGGAGGAATAATTCCCGCAAGTTCTGTTGATACTACATCACTGTCATATTCTCCGTCTTTGAGGACATAATGCCGTTTTTGTTTGTCAGCGCCGCGGATATAGGTAAACGATATATCAATTCTCAGTGGGAACTGCGAACTTTGTTGCTTTTCAATCAGAAGCGTATCGCGGACATCCGGTACGGTGCAGTCATCCCGAATAAACTCCATTTCAGCGGAACCGAAGGGAAGTATCCGGAGTTCGTCAACATTCCCCACAAAGACTGCCCGGAGTATCCGGAGGATGGTTGTTTTCCCGTAACCGTTTGGAGCAGTGATGATGGAAAGTGATTCTTCCGGGAACAGGGAGATGTCATGGGTCAGTTCCCCAAAGAGACCTTCCACCCGTACCCGGAAGAGATGAATGATGTTGCTTCTTAGCGGTGTCCCCCGCGTGATGGAGTCGACGAGATGGCCAAGCATCTCCCCCCCTGATGCGGCATGTTCAAGCGGCACCTCAACCCAGCTTCCGGTAAATGTCTGCCTGACGACATCAATGTACCCTCCATAATCCTCACGGTTGCCAAGGAAAATGACCGAATCATATCCCAGGAGTTCATCATATTCAGCATTTTCGCGGATTGTATCGAATTCAAGGCTGTATTCCCCGAATGTATCATTACGATAATTGCGAACCTCATCGTCTGGCAAAAGATATCCAAAGTTTGGCGAGAGAATCACCCAGTCCTTTGGATAATGTATTCGGGCATACTGGGCACACCGGCGGGCAAACCGACCGGTGAAGGCATCTGCTGCACGTACCATATCCGGCGGATTCCTGCCGGGAACATCCCAGACCTTCTCCTTTCCTGCGGGAGTAACGAGGAGTGTCTTGAGTGACATAGATAACGGATATTCGACCTGGGGAGATATTAGGTTGTGCACGAAAACATGGGTAGGGTACCAGAGAAAGGAATGTACATCATCCTCTCTGAAACACGGGGTTCATACCATCAGAGTGCCGTCTGAGAAACAGCCCGGAAGACACTGTCTGTTTCCGAAAGCCATATGTGTGTGCGCTTTTTCCTGTCACTTAGTTTCGCCCTGCACGGCCACAATTCAAATACCCTTGTATCCTAAAAAGAACTACACCGACAGGTTGCAAAGAAGAGAGGAGAAACGGGATATGGATGAGGCACAGACACAACGGATAATCCTACATGTGGATATGGATAGTTTCTTCGCATCCGTTGAAGTCCGGGAAAATCCTGCTCTTGTCGGTTTGCCGGTGGTCGTTGGTTCTGATCCGAAAGGGGGAAGAGGGCGGGGGGTGGTCTGCACCAGTTCCTACGAGGCACGCAAGTATGGCATCCGGAGTGCAATGCCCATCAGTGAAGCATATGTACGCTGCCCGGAAGCGGTTTACCTGCCGGTGAACCATGCATTATATTCTGAAGTGTCAGCGGACATTATGGAAGCGATCCGGCCATTTGCTGATGTATTTGCTCAAATGAGTGTAGATGAGGCATACTGTGACATATCATCCTGTGGTTCATATGCCGCCGCATCCGTCATTGGAAGAAAGATTAAGGATCTGGTCCGCGATCGCCAGAAAATCACCTGCTCCGTGGGTATCGGGCCAAATAAGACCATTGCAAAGATTGCATCAGATTACCACAAACCGGATGGGATGACCATCGTCAAACCGGACGAAACTGTTGCATTTCTCGCGCCTCTCCCCGTCAGAAAGATTCCTGGCATCGGAAAAAAAGCTGAGGAACGATTAGCGTCACTCTCCATCACCACCACAGGCGATCTCGCAGAAGCAGATCCCCACCTTCTCAGAACTGTTATCGGGAAGTGGGGGGTGGTGATGCATGCGCGGGCAAACGGGATTGATGATGCCCCGGTTACCGAAAGGGGCGAGCGGAAATCGATTGGTAAGGAACGAACTTTCCCTGAGGATGTGACCGACAGAGAGCTACTCTGCCAGACCCTTTCCACCCTTGCAGGAGGGGTATGCAGACGCCTCCGGAAGGATGGAGCGAGGTGCCGGACGGTTACCGTGAAGATACGCTACCCGGGGTTTATTACCAAGACGAGGTCTATGTCGTTTAGCCATGCTACCGACCGCGATGACCTTATTGAACAGACGGCACAGTCACTCCTCATTCCGTTTCTCGTTACAACACCGGTTCGCCTGATTGGTGTATCCGTCTCCGGTCTTGAACGAAAAGAGACCGGGCAGATGACACTGGATGCTTTTTGAAGGATACCGCCTGGATCAAAATCAGGGTGACAACCTCTTCTCTCACTTCCGCAGGAATCAGGGTTTATCACTCTTCTATGTGTGTGTAAGGGATCGGACGAACGGGAATGATATAAGGACTGTCCCCGTCACGGTAGATGCGGGCCTCAATGCCATACACCTCTTCGATGACATCTTCCGTGAGCACCTCATCAGGGGTTCCGAACCCAAACCGGGCCCCCTCTTTGAACATGACAATCCGGTCACAGTAGCGTGACGCAAGATTGAGATCATGCAGGGACATGATCACGGTGATATTCTTCTTCACCGCAAGATTTCGCGCCACTTCCATCACCTCCATCTGGTGTCTGACATCCAGGCTACTGGTGGGTTCATCCATCAGGATGACCGGAGTCTCCTGCACAATAGCACGAGCAATCATCACCCGCTGCCGCTCGCCACCGGAGAGCTCCTTTATTTTCCGGAAGGCAAAATCCTCTACACGCAGCATCTTCATCGCATGATAGACCTTTTCCTCATCCTCAGGGCTGGTTTGCCAGTTCAGGTACGGCCGTCTGCCCATCAGAATCGTTTCAAAGACCGCTGATGAGAGGCCTTCGGGAAAGGACTGGGGCACATAGGCAATCCTCCGGGCGATCTCCATCCGGTGCAGCGATGAGATAGGATCATTAAAGACCCGGACCTCACCCTGCGGATGCAGAATACCGTCAATGCACTTGATCATCGTGGTCTTCCCAGAACCATTCGGGCCCACGAGTCCCAGTACCTCACCTTCCACCGCCTCAAAGGAGATATCGGAGAATACCGGCTTCTTCCGGTACGTATAAGAGAGATCTCTTACCGATATCGCTACCATCCGGAACCCCCCCGTCTCATGAATAGATACAGGAAGAACGGCACGCCCAGAAACGCCGTCATAATCCCCACCGGGATCACAGACGGATATATCAGGGTTCTGCAGAGATTGTCGGCGCCAAGGAGAATCGCAGCACCGACAAGGCCTGAGGCCGGCACTAACCAGCGATGGTCATTGCCGATTGCCATGCGGGTGATGTGCGGTGCAACAAGCCCGATAAACCCTATGGTTCCGGTGAACGCGATAATAACAGCGGTGATAACTGATGCGATCATCATGAAAATTGTCATCGTCCGCTCAACCGGGACCCCGACGCTCTTTGCAATTTCATCACCCTCAGCGAGTGCATTCAGATCCCAGGATCGCATGATGGTATAAGGGACCAGGACCGCAATCACTGTGGTGACGATCAACAATTTTGGCCATGTGGTTCCTTCCAGAGAGCCAAACATCCAGTAGACCACCGCTGCTGCCTGATCAGACGATCCGAAATACTGCA
>CAZBYH010000138.1:0-5004 GCA_964496155.1 uncultured Methanoculleus sp. | reverse complement strand
TGGCATTGCCCGTTGCAGAACAGTTTGTTATGGGGCCATAATTATGACCGACAAGACCACCGGCATATGAATCATGAGCAGTGGCAATTCCCGTTGCAGAACTGTTCGTTATGGGGCCATAATTAGACCCGACAAGACCACCCACATGATTGTCAGCAGTGGCGATGCCCAATGCAGAACAGTTGGTTACGGTGGCGCGATTATAATTATAACCAACAAGACCGCCGGCAGTATCACCAGCAGTGGCATCCCCTGTTGCAGAACAATTCGTTACGGAGTCATAATTACGGCCGACAAGACCGCCGGCATAATAATCACCAGCAGTGGCACTGCCTGTTGCAGAACAGTTCTCTATGGTGCCATCGATTTGATTACTTCCGACAAGACCGCCTGCATCTTTGTCAGCAGTGGCATTGCCCGTTGCAGAACAGTTCGTTAAGGTGCCACTATTTTTACCGACAAGGCCGCCGGCATTATTTTCAGCAGTGACATCACCCGTTGCAGAACAATTGGTAATGCTACCACCATGGTTTGTACCGACAAGTATCCCGACCTGATCGTGTCCACGAACACCAGCATCACCTGCTTTAACCTGTACATTCCTGATCTTTCCCGTTCCACCAAGAATGCCAAAGAGACCAATATTGTCAGAACCACCTGCATCAATCGTAAAATCGCTTATGGTTTTCCCATTACCATCAAAAGTGCCCATGAACGGATTGGTTTCATTTCCAATCGTCTCAGTCGGGCTTCCGGCAGAAAGTGAAATATCAGTCGTCAGAATGAAATGCTTGCTCCAGTTCCCGGAGTCCCCCGAAAACGCGACCAGATCAAAAGGATTGCTTATTTCATAGGGATTACCCGCTGAACCGTCACCAACGCTGTATGCACTCACACCACCGGTTAGGGCAAAGAGCATCGCACATACCGCCACAAGGATGATTTTGCCGTTGAAATGGCATGAAATGGGAGAAGAACGGGGGGTTTTGCCGGCGATACAACCCGACATCGGTTTCATCGCCATCAGCACATTCTCCCAATGGTAACCGTATGCAGACGATGATTTGCAGCACAACAACGCCCCATACCAACGGCACCATACACGGTGGCAAACGGAACAGAAATGAGAGCGCAACCAACAGTCAGAAATCCAGGAATCAGAGAAATGGGAAATGATCTATTCTGAAAGAGAAAAGGGCACACACTATAGGAGGAAGACGATGCAAAAAAAACACTCATATATTGATTTTATCGCTGTTCCATATAATAATAGGGGCTTTACCCCTTATTCAATGCAAAAAACAGGCTTTAAAGAATAATCAAAGAAGCCGGTTCAATTCTTCAACAGTCATATGAGCCTGTTATAATAGGCGATATAATATGTGATGCAACGTGGAGCATTTCATTGGTTTATGTGCAAGGGTTGGTCAGTTTCAGGGTTTCTGTCGCTATATTTTTTTGCATACGGATATGACTGCCACGCTGACGGACAACAACCCATCCATCCCGCTGAAGCGCTTTAATAAGTGCATCATAATCGATAGCCGGAATTTTTGTCATACCGCACTTTCGATTTGCTCGGCCGTATCACTGAATATCCCATCATCTTCTATTGGTTCCAGATAGAGAGCAATAGCTTCCCGAATATTCTCTAAGGCTTCTTCACGGGAATCCCCCTCACTGATACAACCAGAAAGGGCCGGAACAAATACGGTATACCCTCCACCCACACTGGGTTCAAGAATGACACGTAATTTCATAGAATTACCTTTCTGTATGGACATTTTAAGGTACGGGTATCTGGCAGTGTTTGAGCCGGGAGCGACTCCGGACGGTACACCCCCAGCCCCTCATTCATATGAATCAGCACGAGAAGAGGTATTTAGCATCAGGAACCATTCTATTAGCAGGAATACGCATATGACCGAAAAAACCTGGTTTACCTTTGCAGACACGGATGAGGAAATGGCCGAACTGGTGAACGAGACCGATCACAAAACACTTGCCATCTGGGCGATTAGCTGTGTCGAACGGGTCCTGCCCTTCTTTGAAGTGCAGTATCCGCACGACAACCGACCCACAGATGCCATTGAAACACTCCAAGAGTGGATACGAACCGGAATATTCAGCATGGAGGAAATTCGCAAAGCCTCTCTTGATGCACATGCGGCAGCCCGCGATGTGGGATTGGATAATGCAGCCCGTTCTGTGGCCCGTGCCGCCGGTCATGCAGTTGCCACCGCTCATGTCGGCACGCATTCCCTTGCGGCAGCAAAATATGCCTTGCAGGCCATATACCGGGCCTCAAAACCCTCGGAAACCGATGAGGATGTCGCCCTTGAACGAGACTGGCAATACCAGCATCTGCTCGACCTAAAAGAGAGACAGTGAGGATCAGTACCGGGTGAAAAAGAGGGCGAATGAGAGGAAGATGGGCATTAAACTCATGGTTCACCTCTGTGACCTAAGTCGCGCGATGCGTGATACCATCGATTTTTAATTTTTTTGATCTGATGCCATGACATCTGATTTTAGCTCATACAGGTTTTTTGTTGGACTTCGCAAAAGCCGGGTGCAGTCTCTGCCCGCAATTCAGAAATGAAGATGGAATGGTATCCGTATCTGTCACCGGAGAGGGGAAGGGGGGTTTTCATCTGCTTCAGGTGTATCCCGGCCATACCGAAAAAATTAATGTCTTTTTGGTGTGGATCAGAGCGTTGATACAAACGAGAATTCCCGTGCCGGAATGAGGAATATTTTTTTGTCTCCGATATGTACCACATCCTCCTGACTAAAGGTCAGGATGTAGCCTTCCTTCAGTCCGAACGTATCCATCGCCTCAATAAGTCCATTTATCTCGCATTCCTTATTCCGGGTATCCACCTGATAACAGACCTGAATGGCGAGTGTGATGGCGGTTTTCTCTTTAACCACGAAATCACATTCTCCTGTTTCTCTGAAATAGAAGATCTCCCGGAATCGTTTCCTCAGTTCGAGAAAGACATAGTTTTCAAGCAGCCTCCCATAATCATTTGAAAATCCGGTTGAATTTGCGCGAATAAACCCATTATCGATACCATATATTTTTTTGGGGTTGATTTGACGGCTTTTGGATGAATAGCTAAATCGGGGAAGAGTAAAGAGCATATAACTATCCTCAAGATATTCCACATATGACGACAGCGTTGTGACTGATCCGATTGCCCGAAATGTCTTATTTAGGCGGGAAAGCGTAAATTCACGGGAGATATTTCCCAAAAGATAAACCGCAATTTCTGTTATCGTCACGGGATTTTTTATACCATACCGGTATACAATATCCCGCGCAACGATATCGAGGAGACAATTCTGGAGCACTTCATCCATCCCTGTACGGAGATATTCCGGAAACCCTCCTGTATGAAGATACTGTTGAAATGTTTCATCGGACTCTTCAAGGTTCATATATTCCAGAAATTCAGAATATGAAAACGGAAATAATTCCATCCTAAGATTTCTTCCGGTGAGTTTTGTACCAAGTTCCTGACTGAGAAGAGATGCATTTGAACCGGTCAGAACCACTTTTTTATCCATATCCAGGAGATAACGCACATAGGATTCCCATCCCGGAAGGTTCTGAATTTCATCGAAATAATAGAGATTCTGTTCTCCACCAGCATCTGCAAATACCTGTTCAAGCAGTTCAATATCCCTTATTGCAAAATCAGCCAGTCGTGGATCTTCAAAATTGAGATAGTGGTATCTCTCACTGTTTTTCATTGACTGAAGAAGCAACGTGCTTTTTCCACATCTGCGTATACCCGATATGACAATGGCAAACTGTTCGATTGGAGTAATTCTTTTGAGATCACTCCTCATGATTCCCGGATTGCGGCCCTCAAGATTTTTTCTCTGTGACCGCACGATCTCTGAGAGTTCCTGCCTGAGGATCATATGAGAGGGATAGTGCATGCTTGATGATAAGTTGTCCATTCACATTGGACACTATTGGCCAGTGTCATTGGAAACTATTGGCCATCGTCATTGGACATTTCCCTGACGAAAACGGACGGATTCATTATCTCTTTTCCCACTCACCCCACACCCAACAGCCACTTCCAGAGCGGCACACAGCGAACATCGCCTTTCAGTTGTGCCGTATCCTTGGTTATCAGCATTCGATCCTTCACCTGACACCCAAATTCGCGGTTGAACTCCCGGAATCCGTCCATCTTTTCGCTCGGAATGGTATCGGTGTAGGTGAAACTCACCGCACTCAGCGTATTATCAGGATTCTTCAGCACAAAATCGATTGCATACCCTTTCTTCCAGTAGGTGGGATCATATCCCCGCCGCCGCAGTTCGAGATACACCAGATTTTCCGCACATCGCTCTTCATTCAGAGACACCCTGGACAGCACCGCATTTCTGAGACCGGTATCAATGCAGTATATTTTCTTGTTATTTCGGGCCTGAATCTTGGGTGAACTCGTGAAATACTGCACCTCAAAGAGCACGTGGGCCATCGCGGCATACTGGATATACTCGCGAACAGTTACTGCATCAATCCCCAGCACCCGCACCAGGAACCGATAGGAAAAGGGCAGGGCCATATTGGCCAAAAGGTAGGTGAGGAGACTGCTCATTGCCCGCTGGTTACGCACCTCGTTTATGCGGACAATATCGCGGTAGACAATACTGTCATAGTATGCCCTGAGCTGATCTTTTTTTACCTCTTCGTCACTCTGTGCCAACGATCTGGGAAAATCCGCCTTCATGAAGATAACACGTGAGCCATTGCACAATCTCACGGTTTTGGCTGGCCAACTGAAACGGGTCAGTGCCGGCCCGGACTTCATGAAAGAGCAGGTACTCCGGGAAGTCCAGAGGGTAGACGATCACCGAGAGATACCGCCCGCTGATAAGAGTTGATGTCTTTGAGTCAAGAAGACGGGAAGACGACCCCGATATCACGAGACGGTACTGTTTGCGGTCATATATTGTTTTAATCCACTGTTCCCATCC
>CAZBYH010000137.1:0-5053 GCA_964496155.1 uncultured Methanoculleus sp. | reverse complement strand
TTGGCCCGCCGACAAGAATCACCTTCTGAATGTCTTCTTTTTTCAGTTTGGCGTCCTTTAATGCCTGTTCGAATGGCGCGAGGCAGCGTTTGATGGTTGGTTCAACCAGCTGTTCGAGTTTTGAACGGCTCAGTTTCATCGAAAGGTGTTTGGGTCCTTCCTGTGTTGCGGATACATACGGGAGGTTGATCTCGGTTTCGAGCACGTTTGAGAGCTCAATTTTTGCTTTCTCAGCTGCTTCTCTCACCCGGTTGACGGCCATTTTGTCATTTCTGATGTCAACCCCTTCCAGTCTCTTAAATTCAGCTGCAATCCACTCATACACGGCATCGTCCATATCTTTCCCGCCGAGCTGAGTGTCACCCGAGGTGGCAAGCACGGTGAAGGTTCCCCCGCCGAACTCCATGATGGTTACATCAAGCGTGCCGCCGCCCAGGTCAAAGACGAGAATCTTATACTCGCCGCCCCGGTCAAGCCCGTATGCCATCGAGGCCGCAGTAGGTTCGTTAACCAGCCGGACTACATCGAGACCGGCAATCTTTCCCGCATCCTTTGTTGCGGTTCTCTGATTGTCGTTGAAGTAGGCCGGGACGGTGATCACCACCTTTGATACCGTATCCCCCAGAAATGCCTCTGCATCCCGTTTGATCTTTTTTAACAGGAACCCGGAGATCTGCTGGGGGGTGTAATCCTTGTTGTTGATATGGTAAATGTGATCCGTGCCCATTTTCCGCTTGAATGCGGTAACTGTTCTCTCGGGGTTACTTACCATCTGTCTGCGTGCTGGTTCTCCGACAAGCAATTGGCCGTCTGCGGTGAACGCTACATAAGAAGGGAACATTTTTCCGGCGACGGTCGCTCCCTCTGCTGAGGGAATGATCGTGGGTTTGCCGCCCATCATCACTGCAGCCGCACTGTTGGATGTCCCCAGATCTATCCCAATAATTTTTTCTTTACCCATTTATCTCACCTTCATCTTTCGAAATCTTTTCTGCAACCATTACCTTCGATGGCCGGATAACCTTTGATTTCAGGGAGTATCCTTTCCCAATCTCTTCGACAATGGTGCCGGACTCATCGGTGCATTGCATCCTGCAGATGACATCGTGGAGAAGCGGATCGGACTTTTTTCCCATACACTCAATGGGTTCCAATCCATAATCTGACAGGATCTTCATCATTTTCTGGTATACCATCCTGACTCCCTCCCGGTTTTTTTCATTCTCAAGCGCTGGCAGCGACTGTTCAAAATCGTCAAGAATGACAAGAAGGTCTTTTATCAGGTTTTCGTTAGCTTGGGTAATGACTGATTTTTTCTCTCTTTCAGACCATTTCCGGAAATTTTCAAACTCTGCCTGAAGATATTTCAGTCTGTCTAATCGCTCTTCCGCAAGTTCTGTCTGCTCGGAAAGCTTTTTTTTAAGCTGTTCTATCTCTTCGGTCGGTTTGTTTTTTCCCGGTTCCCTATGTTCTGCCGCCATTAAAAGGGTGTTATGACTCTCGGGAATTATTTAAGGTTTGCCTCGCATTGGGTGGTTTGCCTGATCCATAGAGAAGGGGTAACCACTGCCCGGATCAGCAGAGAGAATGAAAGATATTGGGGAAATATCCTTTGGGCCAATTTCATAAAAAAGATGGAATACGTGGAACATGGGAATATTCGCCTGAAAATAGGTTGGGTGCTGTCGGGTATGTGAAACCGTTTTTCACCTACCCGGTAACAATTACCTCAACATGACCCCTGCTATTATATGCCTCTTCCAACGTCACATGATACTGGAAGACATATGTTCCCGGCGGTGTTGCAGTCGAGGTAAAGACCGTTATCTTTGGATAGTATGTCTCCATAGGATAGGTCATGAAATCAGCGGGTGAGATAAAGAGTTCCATTCCGTCCGGCATGGGCAGTTTGTCAGCGTACATACCATCCCCGGAAACACGGGAGACAATACTCAGGTGCACCATTCCGTAGCCTTTCTCCCGTGATTCGACCACAATCTCTCCGGTACTTTCTGTTCCCGCCTGTACAGTGATGGAATCCGGCCATATTATTCGTGGTTTCCCAAAGTGGGATACGCCGGGGGTGACTGGGGCGCCGGGTGCAGCGGATGGGGTCGGTGCTGGCGTTGCAGGCCCTACACCGGGTGCCACCGACTGGGCGATTCTCTGCAGCTCGTCTGTTTCAAGATTTCCCAGCAACCAGTAGGACGTATTGTCGGCTGTCGTCCACGAGATCTGTGTCTGACCGATTCCCACCACGATCTTTGTCTCTGCTCCGTTTACCGTCACGGTTGAGTATTCTGGTATCGATATAGCAAAGGCCCACAGCGGGTCACCGGAACAGGTCTGTATGAGACGTAGCTCTTTGTCCCGGCTGGTATAGTATATGTGACGCCGGGGACACGGTTCACCAAAGACCTGTACTTTGGAAAACCCATATCCTTCAGGAACATAGTAGGGGAGGGCAAGCCTGCATGCGGGGCCGGGGGCCGCTGCTGCCTCTTCATACGTGGTATACTCCTCCGGAGGGCCGGTCTGCATGCAGGGCATCGGATCTTTGATATACTGCCAGTACCTGCGCTCCACCGTCCCGTTCGGCACGTCAACGAATACATGGTAGACAGACGACTGGTTGGTGACACGCAACGCCACCTCTGTTCCCCTCCTGGAGTATGTCCCCTCCGGCCCGGATGACCCGAACCCGCCGGGGCCGACGCTGACTATTTCATATGCACCGCTTTCGACCGGGATATTCTCCCTGACCTTCGGGTCACTGAGAGCGATTGCAATGGCTCGTTCTGTTTCGTTCACCTCTGGTGTGTCTGCCCCGGTATCCAGACACCCGGCAGCGAGCACCAGTATGAGACAGAACAAATAACACCATACTTTCAAAATTGAATGATATCCCATGGTGATGGTATCTCACGGTTCCCCTGAAATAGCTGATGGTGTGCTACCATCAGACAGGGTTACTCCATATACACCGGCTGTATCTGACACCCTCCGGGTCATCCGGCACAGCGGTCTCATCCTTTTATCCGGGTCGTGTTACCGGGGCTCTCCCCCGGTAAGCCGTGTCTCACATTTGGGGCAGGTCATACTCCAGCACGGCACGGTGGGGGCTCGCTGTGCTGTATACCCGCACCGGGGGCAGATGCATCGTCCCGGTTTTTCTTTGGAGCTTTGAAATCCTGTTTTTGGGATATTCGTTGTCATAGGTACCACTGATGAACTCCGGTTTAGAGGTTTTTCTTTTCGTTCTCTCTATTTTTTCGGGATTCTGATCTGCCCTCTCGTATCAAAATAGCATTTCAACTCTTTTTATCCGTGAGGGGAAGTATTCAAATTACTTTGACTGCTTCATTTGCCCATCAGGGGCACATCGCACTTGGGGCACTTTAGGCTCCGGCAGGTGACACCGGGAGTCTTCTCAACGGCGTAGCCGCACTGAGGGCACACGCATTGTGTCGGTGGGTTGCCGCGCCGCTGCCGGCCCCTGCCAAAGGGAATGTCTGTCATATCTATCGTGTGGGTATCCTTTCTGGATGTTGATAAATATTTGCACGGCTCTTTGCAGAGATGCCTTTGGGCGATCATTGATTATCTGTGCATTCCCATCCTTTGGGTATATCATGACGGTTCAGAAAAAAAGTAAGCAACCCGGTGTTGTCTCCCTCCGTGAGAAAGGCGTAGTCTCCCTGAGGGTGAAGGCAGTTGCCGGGATTCTCTCTGCTGACCAGCTTGAGGCACTGGCAAAAACGGCACGGGAGTTTGGGCAAGGCGACGTCTGCACGACCGCCCGGCTGAATATTGAGGTGCCCGGCATACCACGGGCGGATCTGCCTGAGGCCACAGCAGCGCTTTCTGAGGCGGGCCTCGTGTTGGGCAGCACGGGTTCATCTGTCCGTTCTGTTGTTGCCTGCAAAGGTACAGTCTGCCGCCATGGGTGCTATGATACCTTTGCGATGGCCTGTTTACTTGAAGAACAGGAAGGTGGACGCCCTCTGCCACGGAAGCTCAAGATTGCCATTGCAGGATGTCCGAACAACTGCTCCCGGGTGCAGTTCAATGATATCGGATTCATGGGGCACCGCTATCCCCGGTTCGATGAGGATGAATGCAACCGATGTGGCGCCTGTCAGCTGGTCTGCAAAGAAGATGCCGTTGCGGTCGATGATGAGGGAATCATCTTCGTTTCAGACCGTTGCATCGGCTGCGGCGATTGTATCACCGTTTGTCCGGTAAATGCAATCAGCATCGCTGAGGAAGGGCTGACCATCTTTCTCGGCGGCCGTGCGGGCCGAGCGATTCGTCTGGGCACCGAGGTGCCGGGCAGTATTGCAGAATGTGATGTGCCGGCACTCACCGAACGAATCATTAGCTATTTCGCCGCCAATGCCTGTGAAGGTGAACGGTTCGGACAGATGATGGATCGGATGGGCGGGGACAGGGTCTTCCGGGAACTCGGATTCTGACCTCCCGAAATACCGTGCCAGGGGCATGAAACCGGTGTCAGATAAAGAAAAATAAGCAGACACGGGCAGCACACCTCTCGAGTATCAGAGCATACTGTGGGTAACTTTCCCCACCGTTGCCAGATATATGACAAATTGGTTTTCGCCGTCAAGACCGAGGAACTGGTTCATGGCTCCGTCATCAAACGCCCCGATGGCACAGACGCCGCATTCAATGGCCTCAGCACCAAGGTAGAGATTCTGGCAGGCGTGGCCCGCGTCGATAAAGAGGTAGCGGTATCCCCGTTCACTGTAACGCCATGTCATCCGGTAGGGCACCGCTGTCCAGATAATAGTGACTGCGTTCTTTTTTACAAACTGTTGGGAGAGGCAGGCCTGGCATATCCTGTCTGCGATGTACGGCTCAGTGTTGACTTCTGCAAGCAAATGTTCCATGGCGAGGTACCGATACAGTCCCGGTGGTACGCCTTCTACATTATTGACGAGCACAAACGTCTCCAATGCATGACGGGCACCGGCAGATGGCACTGTCCGGAATGTATACTCGCCGGGAACCTTTCGTTTCACTCCCTGTGTGC
>CAZBYH010000136.1:0-5080 GCA_964496155.1 uncultured Methanoculleus sp. | reverse complement strand
ATGATACGCCGCCTATTGCGGTTACCAAGAATATCCAGAAGATCGGAACCCTCATCATCACCGATCATACTTACCAAAAGTAAATGTTGAAAAAATATAAAAATATTCGGTTCATTCCATCACGCGGTAATTTGGTGCCTCATCAGTGATGAGAATATTATGCGGATGACTTTCGATATATCCAGCCGATGTAATCTGCACAAACCGCCCGTTCCGCCTGAGATCAGCAATCGTCTTTGAACCGGTATATCCCATAGCAGATTTCAGGCCGCCGGTGAGTTGATAGAGCACATCCGAAACATTGCCCACATAGGGAATTGCCCCTTCCACCCCTTCGGGAACAAATTTATTTCTACCGATATCCTTCTTCTGGAAGTAGCGGTCACTGGACTCCCCTCCGCTCATCACACCAAGAGATCCCATGCCGCGATACTGTTTGTAGCGTCGACCTTTCATTGCAATGAGGCGCCCCGGGGCTTCATCCGTCCCCGCAAGGAGACTTCCCAGCATCACGGAATCTGCTCCGGCGGCGATTGCCTTTGCAATGTCACCACTGTAACGGATGCCACCATCTGCAATCACCGGTACATCATACTCGTTCATCACCTCAGCAACATTTGCAATGGCGGTAATCTGGGGCACACCAACGCCTGCGACAATACGGGTTGTACAGATAGAACCGGGGCCAATGCCGACTTTTATTGCATCAACGTCAGATCCAAACTCCTCAGCGGCTTCCTTTGTTGCAATGTTGCCGGCGATGACATCTGCAGAGACACTTCCGACAATATCACGGACCGCAGATACAACATTCATGTTATGCGCATGGGCACAGTCAACAGCCAGCGCATCCGCGCCGGCCTCAGAAAGCATCACTGCACGCTCAAAATCAAACGGACCGACTGCTGCTGCAACACGAAGATTGCCATCCTTGTCACGGATGGCATGTGGATTCTGGTGGCGTTCCAGAAGATCCTGCATGGTGATGATTCCCAGAAGATTGCCATCTGCGTCAGTTACCGGCAGACGCTCCACCTTATTGGTGTACATCTTCTCGAGGGCTTCCTCCAGACAGATGCCATCCTCTGCGGTAATGGGTTTACGTGTCATGACATTACGGATATTTTCATCACCACGTTTTCCAACAATGCCGCGCAAGTCTCTGCGGCTTACAATGCCGATAATCGCACCGCCCTCCATGACCGGCACACCGCCAATATCATGGTAGCGCATCATCCTGTCCACTTCACCAACGGTGGAATCAGACTGAACAGTCAGCACCTCACGCACAATAATATCTTCAGCCTGTTTGACGAGACGTATCTCCTCTACTTCACGTTCTGCACTCATATTGCGGTGGATGATCCCAATACTGCCCTCCCGGGCAAGCGCAACAGCCATCTGGGATTCCGTGACGGTATCCATCGCTGCCGATATAATTGGGCTATTGAGATCAATGTTTCTCGTCAGTCGGGTACGGATGTCAGTTTCTGAGGGTTCAGCATATGACTCAGCAGGGATGAGCAGAACATCATCAAATGTCAAACCCAGGGGAATGTTCAGTTTACCGGCATACATGCTGATCACCTCATCAGAGACATTGCCTTTTCAACAAGTTCTTCCCTGATAACACTGCTGCGATCCCCGCCGCAGACCATCCCCCGGACACCGATAATCTCCGGGTTAATACGGCGCAGGGCTGCAAGGTCCTCAAACCTCAGGGAACCTGCAAGAGCAGTCTTTTGATTCAGACTGCGGTTAATATCGGTGAATTCTCCAAGAACTGATTCGTCCATAAAATCGAAGAGGCTCTTCCCGTCCTTAATACCTGTGTCAATCATGGCAATATCTGCACCATTCTCTGCTACAAGGGGGGCAACTTCCATCGGAGAAATAGTACCCATCCGTTCATAATCTGCATAGGTTGCAATAACAACAGTCTTTTCAGGAAATTGCCAGTGCACGGCCTTTGCAACAGCCTCAATAAGCTCTGCGGCACGATCAGCGCCGTCAAATTTCAGACCGACCTTGACATAGTCCGCACCGGCACATGCTGCACCGTACGCAGCCTGTGAGGCGCCGCCCGGAAGAAAACTAAAATCACCGATCGCAGCACTGACAGGTTTGTCTGCCATCTCCTTTATTGCATGAATAACCCATGGAAAATTGGCACCGAGCGAACCTTCGGATGGTTTTTTCACATCGATGATATCAGCAGCGAGGGCATCGCGTGCTTCCTCAACACTGCTGGGGCTGACTAATAATTCCATACTTATTTTTGGGTACTCCTCATAATAGTGATTACGTATGATCATATCCAGCCGATGTGATTCGCCCTCCGATTTCCGGGGTATTTCCTGAGAATGGAGATGGTGCACGCGGAGTGAAGCACCACACAATGTAGTGCCGGATACGGCAGGAAGGATACACGATGCTGATTACCATAGAAGGGATAGACGGAACCGGAAAATCGACACTGATCAAAACTCTCACCGAAAAACTGAGAGATCTGGAGCCGGTTATCACCCGGGAGCCAACAGATACGTGGATTGGAGCACAGGTCAGAAGAGGTATCGCAGAAGAAATAGACCCCATCGCAGAAGCACTCCTTTTCACAGCTGACCATGCCGCGCATATCCGTGATGTTATTCGCCCGGCTCTTTTGGAAGGAAAACTGGTCATCTCTGATCGATACAGCGATTCGCGCTTCACCTACCAGTCCGTCACTCTGGACGGTATTTTACCGGACGCCCATGAATGGCTAAAGGCAGTCCACCACGGATGGACGATTCTCCCTGACCGCACCTATCTTTTGACCATCCCGGTGGAAAACGCAATAAAACGGATTTCTGACGACCGCAATGATATTGAGCATTTTGAAAAAACAGACATTCTTTCCCGTGTTCAGAAGAATTACCTGATGGCAGCAGAACAGGATCCAGAACGGTTTGTTATCATTGACGCAATGCTTAAAAAAGAGACGATGGGGAATTTTGTTGCCGATAGTATCAGGCAGTTCGTGAAACCGTGACAATGATTCCTTCATTCAGGGTCAGCACATCCACTGCTGCTCCTGCAACACGGTAGGCATAGACCGGTTCAAAGGCACCCTCCGGGACAGTTACCTCTTCTCCATCAACAGTCACATACGACACACCATTGCAAAGGTCTGCATCAGAAAGGGCACGCACCGCATCCATAAACCCACGGGCCTTGTTTCTCAGGGCGGGACCAATGACCCCCATCGAAAAGTTCACATCGGAGACCAACTGTTCGAGGTGCGGTTTCTCCGTAGTCCAGCTCACCGTCGCATTCAGAGCACGGGATGCATCACCGGCATCTTCAATCACTTCATTCGCATACACAACGACCTGACCGAGAGGGGCATTGAGTGCCATACCATTGTCATGCTTGAACCTGCGCACTTCAGAGACCACTTCAACAAGCAAAGCGCCATTACGGGCTGCATCCGTATCAACAAATGAGAGACCAGGCCATCCTGCGGCATGCACACTCCCGTCATTCAGATAGGAATAACACTCCTCAGAAAAGAATGGCGTAATCGGTGCAAACATCCTGCAGATGGTGGCAAGGGCAACGCGCAGGGTATAGAGTGCACTGTCACGTGCAGGCCCTTCTTCATCATACAGCCTGCCTTTCACCAGTTCGATATAATTGTCTGCAAAGACATCGCGGGAAAACTCACGGATGCCACGGATGGCACGATCAAACTGATAAGACTCCATTGCGTCAGTCACCTCCGCAACCGTTGCAGAAAGACGACACATCAGCCACCGGTCGGTAAGAACCGTCATGGAATCTTCCGTAAGAGCACCCGAATCCCCGGCCTGCATCAGCACAAACCGCGCGATATTCCAGAGTTTGGTCTGGAACCGTGATCCAGCCACCACATCATTCCAGGAAAAGACGATATCTGACCCCGTAGCCGCACCGATGGCACTCCACTGGCGGAACGCATCTGCCCCGTAATCCTTGAGAACATCCTCCGGAGGAATGATATTACCCCGGCTCTTGCTCATCTTAAAACCGTCTTCGCCAAGCACCATCCCGTTCACAAGAATCTCATCCCATGGTTTGGACCCGGTCAATGCGAGGGAACGCAGAATGGTGTAAAATGCCCATGTCCGAATGATGTCATGACCCTGAGGGCGAATCTGTGCGGGGAAACGTTCCGGAATATCCCCACCATCCCAGCCAGTGACATTTAAGACTGAGATGGAGGAGTCCATCCATGTATCCAGCACATCCTTCTCTCCGGTAAACGATGTCCCACCACAGACCGGGCAGGCATGCTTCGGGGATGATGTTGTTGGATCAATTGGCAGATCTGTCTCATCCGGAAGAACCGTCGCACCACATCCGTTACAGAACCAGACGGGAATAGGCGTGGCAAAAACCCGCTGACGCGAGATGCACCAGTCCCATTCCATCTGTGATGCCCAGTTTTCCAGACGAGCATACATGTGTTCAGGCATCCACTTGACCTCTTTGGCCGCTTTGATGATTCCTTCGCTATGAATTTTTACAAACCACTGGCGTTCACTGAGAATCTCAATCGGTGTCTTACATCGCCAACAGGCCCCGACACGCTGCTCCAGACTCTCCTGACGGTTGAGGATACCCTGCCCTTTCATATCTGCAAGGATTCTCTCTTGGCATTCCTTTGTGGTCAGACCGTCATAGGGAGCAGCAATGGCAGTCATCCTGCCGGAGGTGTCAATTGCTTTTCTGAGATCAAGCTGATGCTGTTTCCACCAGTGCACATCCTGTTTGTCACCAAACGTACAGATCATCACCGCTCCGCTTCCAAATTCAGGATCAACAGCACTGTCAGTAATTATCGGCACACGGTGGCCAAAGAGCGGCACCTTCAGGGTCTTCCCTGCGGTTTCTGCATATCGATCATCGTCGGGATGAACAGCAACAGCAACACAGGCTGCGAGAAGTTCAGGGCGGGAGGTGGCTATCTCCACACCGTCGAAGTCAAAGAAGTTCAGGAGTGTAGTCCGGTCATCATAGGTCACTTCAGCAAATGCAATGGCAGTCTCACATCGCGTAC
>CAZBYH010000135.1:0-5104 GCA_964496155.1 uncultured Methanoculleus sp. | reverse complement strand
CCGGGAACTTCGGTAATGTCAGAAAACAGAAGATTCGGATGTGATGCGGCTGATATGGGGGGGCAGCAGATAATCATTGATAAAAGAATGGATACCAATAAATATTTTTTTGTCATAATGCCTGTTTTTACATTCTTTATCATATACATGCAGTTATTAATCTATTCCTGATACAATAAGGTATTCAATACTTGGGTATGAGGGAAATTTTGTGGATCACATTAATATATTACAATAATAGATGAGGTATCTGATTATTGTGGTAGAGAAACATGCACAACAAAATGGTTGAATGGATGTTTTAAAAAAGAGTAGGTGAAGGTTTATCGCTAAAATACAAATAACGATTCAAAATCGGTAATTATGGGGTCAAAAAGCTCGAATTGGTTGAAAAACACGGATTACTTAGGGCGAATTCGTGCATATTATGCAAAAGACAGATCTTTCTGTATATTGTTGCTTTTTCTTATTGTAGTTCTCATCATTGGATATCTCATTCCTTCATTCTATTTTGGCCGTCCTTTTGGAACAGATACATATAGCCATATTTTTCATGCGCAGGAGATGTATGGGACGGATTCACTGTTCGATTTTTATGATGAACTGGGAAAAAAAATATTGAATCCTGCTCTCCAGGAAAATATGTTTAATTACCCCTTTGGTTCATGGTTGTTTATTGCTGTTCTTGCAAAAGTGATCAATCTTGAACCAGATTTTACTGCCTTTATCTTTAGCGCATTGTTTTTGGTAATCGCAGCAATTTCCTATTTCATTTATGCAGGTCTTTTTCTCAATACCAAATCCCAGAAATTGTTTGCGGTGTTATTGTTATTTTCTATGCCAAATTTTGTGCTGTCAGTGAACAATTATCGTCCGTCAACATTTATTATTCCGTTTTTGTTGTTTGCAATATATGCTACATATTCTGAAGAAAATGACTTTAAAAACCTTTTTCTTATGGCATTGTCCGTATTTATTATAGCGCTGACCCACACAGGCTCTCTGATTTATCTGATGATATTTTCCATTGCTTTTTTCTGGATATACTGCCTGTTTGCAAGGAAATTTTCCCGACCGCTTTTTTTATTGGCTTCAAGCACGTTTCTTTTCTACTGGATTGCGGTCAAACTGTTTCCTCATCTTTATCATCAGTATGCAACGAAATCAGTACTCTTTTTGACACCCGGTAATTTCCTTTCAAATAAACTTCATATCTTTTTTGCTGACGATCTGAGTCGTGTGCTGTATGAAAATCTCTTCATCAATCATCAGTTTGTATATGTGATTATATGGTCAGCTTTTGTTTTTGCAATGGGAAGTCTGCTCGTTTATGTGGGAAAATTAATTTTTCAGCACTATTCTCAATTCAGGGATGAAAGAAAATATGCTTTTATTCCTTTATCAGGCATGTCCCATTCCTTTTTGGCAACCCCATTCTGGATAGGGCCGATGCATGCAATTCTTGGCGTCATAGGATTTTTCCGGCTTGATATGAAGGGAAAATGTTTAGCAGTAACCGTTCTTCTGACAACAGTTGCACCAGCAATGATACAGGCTTCAGAAGGAACGGTAGGGGCTACTGGTGCACTCAGAGAAATTAACTACCTCTTCCTGATAATACCTGTTGTTGCTGTTTTAGGTCTTTGGTATATTATCCCGATTATAAAGGAAAAAATGAAAAACAGCCGTGCGCTTATCACACTGCTCTATGTTTTGATCTTTACGGTGATTATTGTCACGCCGGTAGTTGGAAATGGGTATTATCTGCCTTCTATTTCAGGTGAAGATTATATCGTCGAAGGAATGGAGTGGCTGTCAGGAACAGGCAATCCGAATGAAAAAGTCGTCGGCTATGGGTACCGGACTGTGCCGGTGTACACCGGGAAGATGGATGCATCATACGGCCTTGCGTATGGTACACAAACTCGTTCTTTTATTGAACTCCTCAGAGGGATATATTTCAAGACTGACGGAAATCAGGCGATGGATCTCTATTCCCAATTCGGTGCCAAATATGTGTTGATTTCTGATAAACTGGTCGATAATATCAACCAGAATGATCAGGAAGTAATGATTGATTCACAGAAGAATCTGGATAAAATATTTTCAAGCAGGGATTTTGGAATATATGCTTTCCTCCAACCGTCAAACAATCCTGCGGGTAATTATGCTACAGACAGACTGGTTTCTATTAATGACGTAGGATCAAATACCGAAATTAAAACAAAAATATATAAAGTGGTAATTGATCAGAAAACACCAACAATTAAATATCTCGGAACTCCTTCGCATAATTACCTCCAGGAAGGTTCAATGTATGAGATGACCCGGATATCCTGGCTTGGAAATAATGATGATCTGGGGGCATATGTCTTTTTTGATGAGAAATTCACTCGTGAAGAATCTGAAAATCAGCTCATTTATCGCACTGTCCTTACCGATGATCGCGGGGCGAACCCATGGTCATCGGTTGCCGTGGTATATACGTTCCTGCCTGAATCGATTAAAAGAGAATTTATTATTTCAAATGACAGGCTTTCCACAAGTGTTTCACCCATAATGAAAGCGTATTTCTCTACAAATCTATTTATTCCCGCATCCAATTTGGTTTTGAAAAAATCCTTTAAGAGAATTGAAAAGGATATATATCCTTCAGATGATGCAGTAACTATCAACGATGTATATGAAGAATTTTACTTTTCGAACGGTGATTCAGGAATATATATTAAATATGGTGATACTGCCCCGAATCCCCAATATATTTCATATAAAGGATCGACGGTGTATGACTATAGTTCCTTAAGTGTCAGCAATTCAGAAATGATCCAACCCGGTGCATCTCTCCACATAACACAGTCTATATCCGTTGGGACTGAGGATCTTGCAAAACAACATATCTTAAATGGAAACCGGATATCATTACATCCGTATCCTGATGGGATTACCCCGCTCGTCCTTTGTGGTTATGACTCTGGTGGCGGTATTATGAGATATGGGAAGGTTGATACCTTTGCAATAGGAAACAACGATATAGAATATACCGATGTTTCAGGTGTTTTACGGCTTACAAATACCCTTGATACCATCTTAAATGATGGTAAGAAAAAGAATCCGTACATCATCTCAATTGGGGTATCACCTCCGCACCTTAACATCCTGTACTGTGAAGGATTGCGTCATCCCCAGATGGCAATGTATCATGGAGAACCAACAGGAACCGTTATTCTGCCTGAATCTGAACCACGAACTGAGAAACTGTCGAGCCAGAAAACCCGCCAGGAATTCTTTAACGATTGGGAAAATGTAATCCGGAGCGTTTCCGCAAACGATGACATGGCGCTCTTTCTGATGCGGCCAAAAGATGTGGAAGACCCAATGTATTCAGAGGATTTTCTGCATATTCTTTCCTACGCAAAGGAATTTGGTCTTACTCTTACTGAGCCAAAAATTATTGCTGATCACTTTAGCAATCTGCAACAGATTGAATTTACGTCTTCCTTTGAGATCGATGAAGCGACAATTACGGTTAAGAATAACAATACTTTCCCGGTAAAGGGCGTGACTTTTGTTCTGCGAATGCCAATGCTGGACAAAGATGTCTATGTTGTCACCAATAATGGTGAAATAAAAAAGACAGACCGGTATATTGATCAGAATATCATTTATGTGGCTGTTGATCTTGAACCGCAGGATTCAAAAACGATTACCATCCACCCTGGTCTTGCAAAGAAGCAGCTTTCTGTTGAAATCCCAAGTTCCCTTAAAGAAGGGATGATAAAAATTGTCGTACTCGATGAGATGGATCAGCCGGTTAACAAAGCCCGGATAATCATTGATGATATGCCCTATACTACGAATGAATATGGCAATGTTTCTATGTATCTGAGACGAGGCCCATATGAGTTGACTGTGGAAAAGGCTGGTTACCGTAAAGAGATACGTAATATCAATGTAAACAGTTATCTTTCATTCTTTGAAGAATTTTTTGGACCGTTTTTTGTCCATGAGGATAAAGCAGATGCTCAGGAAAACAACGGTTAATAAAAAATAGCACCTTCATCATATATGAAATTGAACTGTGCTGCAGAATCATAGTTGTGAACAGCGTGATGAATGAGCAGGGTAGGCAATCATCTTTAATTTATTGTTTGGTTGTCGAGTAAGAACGCAGGATTACTCCTGCGTCTTTATTCGACGGTTGATTTACTTTAGATCCCAATGTGCCTTCTGATGCAGAATTAAATCTTGGATGTGATCAGTGCGCAGGTGTCAGAGACATGTGTCATGATCTGCCAATCAAAATTATTTTTTTCGCCTGATTGAATATTTTAGGTTTTATGATATTTTTCAGCCAATCAGAAATCTGTGTGGCCCATCGTTCCGGATGAGCATTAATATATATGAGCGGAGATTGATTGCATTCTAAATATTCAATTAATTCATTCGTTGAGGTAACACTAGAATGGGATAATGAATTTTTCAAATTATCACGAATATTTGAATCTGAATCCCATTTTCTTCCGGTGTCGGTGAAATAAACCGCGTTTTCAATCGATAAGGACGCTTCACCCAGAATATTATAATTGTTCATTTCAATGTGTTTCCAGAGGTCACGGTTGTCATAGCGGGATAGGACATTCCCATGCATGCAGATGGTATTCACCTCACAAACATTTCTGAAGGCAGCGAGTTCCTTTTCGAAGAGAGTTGCAGCCAGTTCAACGTTGCCCTTCGCCTTGGTAAGAGTTTCATAATGATATCCCACTTCATGGCCCAGTGACTGAATCTGTGTAATAATTTCCGGTTCAAAGGTGTATGGATACCGAAAGTAGTAAGACGACCGGATACCAAGGTTGTGCTCGAGTTCAGCCATCCGAAGGGCGTTGACTATTTTTCTGTCAACATCATGGCGTAGGATAACCACCTTTGAATTCTGTCCCTCTCCCAGAGATGTCTGAGAATCCGTAAGATACTCATAGATTGTGCTGGTGGTGTAATGCCTCTGTATGGTTTCGCAGAGTTTCTGGTATTTTGTGAGGGTAAAGTCGAGATCCATCAGGATTCACCAGATATCTAAACCATCTGAATCCATTTTAAACAATCG
>CAZBYH010000134.1:0-5121 GCA_964496155.1 uncultured Methanoculleus sp. | reverse complement strand
GGAGACATGCCTGCTGGGTCTCAATCCCCGTGCCGCCGCCAACCGTTCCCACCTGTAGGGAGGGCAGGGTTACGGAGACATAGACCCCGCCGTCCATTGGGTCAACAGTGGTAATTGCATTGCTGCCTTCCACTACATGCGCCGGATCCTGTCCGCAGGCAAGGAAGACTGCTGCAATGACATTTGCTGCATGGGCATTGAACCCGAGAGATGCCGCACGGGCTGAGCCCACCAGATTTTTCCGGGTATTGACCTCTGTCAGGGATCGTGTATCGGTCTTAAGAGTCTCCTGTATCATCGCATCAGAGAGGAAAACCCCTGCTACCACAGTCTTGCCCCTGCCCATCACCACATTTGCCGCAGAGGGTTTCTTGTCGGTGCAGAGATTCCCCGAGAGGGCGACCAGACGGGCGCCGGTCTCCGCCTCGATAATTTCTGCGGCTTTTTCACTCCCTATGGTGACCATATTCATCCCCATCGCATCGCCGGTAAAAAATTCAAACCGCACATACAGGCTGGTGCCTGCGATATGGGTTGTGATATGCTCCAGTTTGCCATGTGAGGTCGTTGCGGCCGCTGCTTCTACAAGAACGGTGAAATGCCCCTCCACCCAGCGTGCCGCTTCAACCGCATGCGGCACACTGTCACAGGCAAAGACCGGTGCACGTGTCATGCCGTCCCGCTGGATGCGCACCTCGGCACCGCCTGCCTTGGTAATAGCCCGGCAACCCCGATTCACCGATGCGACGAGGGCACCCTCGGTGGTGGCAAGAGGGAGATAATAAGCCCCATCTGCATATTCGCCTTTCACCCGCAGTGGCCCTGCCACGCCGACCGGGATCTGAATGGCGCCGATCATATTCTCACAGTTGCGTTTAACGACGCGTTCTGTTGTGATGACATACTTACCCAGTATATCAAGAGATACTCCGGTCTCTTCCTCGATGAAGGAACGGCGAACAGATATTGCTTCATCTGACCCCATCTCACCCTCAAGTGCGTGAAGTTTCAGCGAACCATCCCGTATCCGCTGTATATAATCATCCATGTACATATCACATAGAAGAGAAAGACAATAAATGGAGGTGGTCAGGTGAAACAGGAGCAATGGTGCGTCCGCGTGCCGTTGAAAGAGGGAGAGCCTATGCGGCAGCAGCTGATTCGTGACGGTGTTCTGGATATGTCATTCAAACCCGGCCGTGACGGAGCCTTTCTGCTCTTCCCGGTGACAGACCCCGCACGTGCAACCGAACAATGGGAGTGTGAGGCACATGAAAAGGCGGTTCCCCTCCCCCGGCATGATCTGGTGGGAGGTATCGCCATCATGCAGGAGGATGATGTCAGTGAGGCAGAACTGCTCTTGGCATCACGCCCTTCTATCCATACGGTACTCTTTGCTGAGACTCCCGTATCCGGTGAGTACCGGACGCGGGGATTCCGGGTGCTTGCAGGAGAACCGGTGACCGCCACAGAGTGCATAGAATATGGCATGCGGCTGAAAATAGACCTTGAAGCCGCATACTTCTCCGCCCGCCTTGCAAATGAACGCCAGCGGATCGTCTCTTTGATGAAAGAGGGGGAGCGGGTCTGCGATATGTTTGCAGGCGTCGGGCCGTTTGCGATAGCGCTCGCAGAGAAGGCAGAGATTGTCATCGCAGGCGACATCAATCCCGGTGCCGTTCTTTTGATGGAACAGAATATCAAACTGAACCGGCGCAAAAACATCATCCCGATGCTTGCAGATGCTGCCCGTCTGGGCGAGTATCTGCCCGTGGGTTCGTTTGATAGGATCATCATGAATCTCCCGATGAGTCCGGTGCCCTTCTTTGGAACGGCTGTTTGCCTCGTACGTCCGGGCGGCACTATCCATCTCTATGCGATGCAGGAAGAGGAGGGGGAATACCGAAAGATGATTGAGGGATATCCCTGCACGATCAGGAAAGAGTATCAGGTTCGCTCATATTCCCCTACTCAGCATCACGCGGTGTATGACATTATCCGCACAGAGGAGTGAATATCTGAACCGATTACTCATTTTTTTGAATAATTTTGAGGCGAGAAAAGAACAAAAACGGGATTGCCACCGCCCCATCATTGTGTGAAAAATGTCATTCAGAGGATGCCGCAGCGAATCTCAGTATAATTATATATCCGCGGTTTTTTCAGACCTGCACATCCCCCGGCTAATCCTAAAGATCGGCCAGTTCTTCTTTTGTTATACCCGCCTGCTTTAGTATCTCCATCAGGGTAGCTTTAGGCAGATCCTTTTTGTGCACTGGAATGACCTCCCTCTGCTTTCCCTCAGGATGTAGGTATATGTGATGACTTCCCTTTACCCTGTCCGGAACAAACCCTTTCTTCTCCGGTATCCGTATGATCTTTTCAGGGTTTAGGGCAGGAAGTTCATACAAGTGCGTTTATCTGAGGATTATATTCAAACACTTCTTCCTCAGATGGCACAGGTTCATTATGTTTAATGAGACTCTTGATGTAGAGTTCAACCGCTTCTCTGGTCATCTTAACAGCCTCATCGATTGTCTTTCCATAAGTAACACAGCCGGGAAGAGAAGGCACAAATGCGGTATACCCGCCTTCTGGTTCCTTTCTGAGCATAATGCGGAAATTATATGATTTTTTCATGACAGATACCTGAAAACATCCTTTCAACTACATTTTTTAGTTGTTGTTGTCACCCGTACGGTGACATATTCTATCCAAAGAAATCCACAATTTTTCCTTAATTCGTCTCATACTCCATACATCAATGTACAGGATATGTCCTCATTAGGCTGATGTATGAAGTATTCCCCATCAACGGCTGAGACGCCAGCGCCCCTTTGGCACCGTGATCTCAAAGCGGGCACCCGTCCCGTATGTCCCCGTCTCCGTGATCGTAATCCCGGTTACCGCAAGGATATCAGAGGCCAGAAAGAGGCCGTATCCCGTGTGTGTGCCAAATCCCCGTTCAAAGATACGTGGCTTTTTCTCGTCGGGGACGCCAGTCCCGTCATCCTCTACCACTATGACCTGTGCATCGCCGCGGAGGCTGGCGGTGATCTGCACACGGGTTGCATGTTCTCCGTGGAGGGCGGTATTCTCAAAGAGGTTGGCAAAGACCTTCTCCAGCATAGGGTCGGCGTAGACTTCAATACCGGAGAGCGCCACATCAACAGAAACCGCATGCTGACGGGCAGCCATCTGTTCTGCGACATGTGCCGGATTCTGCCACAGCGGGCGGGACACTCCGGCCTTCTCATAGTCACGGGCAAAGGCGATCTGTTCCTCAATATTATGCAGTGCCTTTCGGATGTTGTTGATAAAGGGCCGAACACCCGGATCCGTAACGTCTTCACTCAGTAGCTGAAGGTATCCTGAGGCTACCATCACCTGATTATTGACATCATGCCGCGTGATAGAAAACAGCGTCTTCAGTTTTTGGTTTGATGCGTGCAGTTCCTGTTTCGCATGTACTATACGCCTGTTTGACACTACCAGCACGAAAAATACTACCATAAGCGCACCTCCGCACACAATAAGTACGAAAAGCATCCAGTCGGGCAGGACAATCCCTTCATCCGGCTGGTTTATGACCACCGCCCCCTCAGGCAGGAAAGCAAACGGCAGTGCATGCCTTTGCATCTCTTCGTAATCAACGACCCCGTGTGCCTCCGGTGGTTCGGATACCGGTATATCACGAGCCAGTGTCCCGTTGAGGATATCTGCACCCATTTTCGCTGCATATGCCGCCTGGGTGGTGGTGTCGGTGAAATATCCGCCTACCACGCCGTGCCCGAGAAAGGTATCTGAGACGCCATACACCGGTACCAGCGACCAGGCAGAGACAATGCAGGAAATCTCACTGTCACGGTACATCCGCCCGTCACTGCCGCGGTTGAAATCCATCAGAAGAACAGCAGTGCCGGGGGTGAGATGCTGCAGGTCATGGCAGAGTGCAGACATATTCGTCTCACCGGGTGCACGGAATGCCGGGGTTCCGGTATATTCAGCTGCTTTCACTGCCAGCTCTTCCGCGAAGAACCGGCCGGTGGTGGTGCCCGGATCATTCACCACATAGATTTCCCGCACCCCGGGCTGGAGCGCGGTTATCAGATCGACCGTCGGGCTGATACGGGCCCTTTCGATAAGACCGGTCAGATTCTGCATCTCTTCATGATGTGCCCGTTCATATCCACCTACGCCAAAAAATACCACCGGAACCCGGGGGAAGAGTTCATCGCCAAATTGACGGATAAATGCATACGCATCATCATCGGAGACAAGGATCAGGTCAATGGGTATGGAAGCATATTTATGCCGGTATACCGCAGCGAGATTTTCATAGTGCAGGGAATCAGACACAAGCTTCCCGTCCATATATTCCGTATAAATGGCAGTATCCGGGTCATCTGCTGGAAATACGTGTGCCAGACCACTGGTTACCGCTCCGACCCAGTCCATATCCGGCCCGTACGAGTGAATGATCAGGATGTGATCGATCTTTTGGGCATCACAGGAGAGGGGTGTCGCCGCAGCACTGGCACAGTACAGCAGGAGAATTGCGAGGACGATCGACACCCCCCTTCGCATCCCGGGGGAGAGATGGCGAAGCAGGCTCATAATACGGTGAATAGACGGGTGGGATTAAAAATCTTTGGCACCTGAGCACACTAAAAAATAGGAATCAAAATATTTGAGAAGGGATTTAAGCAGGCACAAATTTTGTACCGTACACAATCACACCGCCATTGCCTTCAGCGATAATCCTTCTGAAGACACGTTTCACCTTCATGCCAATATGGATCTCTTCAGGTTCACAGATCACCTGCGCTGTCATGCAGGTTCCTTCATCGAGTTCTATGATAGCCAGAGGGTATGGCGTCTGTATATCATAGTCACTGCTTGCCGTTCGGATGATCGAGAACGTACGCACCGTACCATTCCCGGTAAATTCATAGTCAACAATCTTTCCGTCTCTCCGGCACTCCGGGCAGAATGCACGCGGCGGGAAGAAATACCGTCCGCATGCCTCACATTTGTTGCCCTTCAGATTGTACCGGTTCAGCTGTTTTCTCCAGTAACGCGGGACTGACATCGTTTAGACCCCCAGAATGTTACAGACAA
>CAZBYH010000133.1:0-5133 GCA_964496155.1 uncultured Methanoculleus sp. | reverse complement strand
ATGGGCCCGCTGAGATTCGAACTCAGGACCTCCGCCGTGTGAAGGCGACGTCATAACCAACTAGACCACGAGCCCTTCAGCTTGTACGTTTAGGAAGTTCAGATGGATAAGGGTTTTGAAACGAAGAAAAAAATGGGACAATAGTCAGACAATAATGCCGGGGGATAAACATTGGAATAGTCAATGAGGGTTTGACACATCGTAGGACAAAGAATGGGGAGTCCTATTCTGCTGTATGGTACATCCGGCATACGTGACCGTCAGAAGCAGCACAAGCAGAAGAAAAAGACAGGCGTCTGTTTCTACATAGGCTGTGGTTAATACCTAAAATCAGAAAATACAACATAATCAACGGGGAAATGCCATCCCGAGGGCGTTCAGAGCAAAAATGCCATGACAATAAAGTTCTCGAAAAAATAGAAAACCACCTCCCGATGCGCGGGAAATCGTTTCAAAATTAAGATGCACCGATCGGGAATTGAACCCGAGCTATTGGCTTGGAAGGCCAAAGTCATACCACTAGACCATCGGTGCGCACAATTAATCCTCGTGCTCGATAATATTGTCTCTAACTCTTATTAAAGTATATTATCTGAAAAGATGAGGGTCAGGAAAAACCCTTCATTTCCTGATCGATCTTCTCGAGTGCCGCAAGACGTTTTTCAAGGGGTGGGTGGGTTGCAAAGAGCTCTTTGAAACTCTTTCCGGAGAGGGCCGGAAGGATATAGAACATATTTGCACCTGATATCTCTTCTTTCTTCTTTGCAGGCACCTTATCCATCCTGCCACTTATTTTGGCGAGCGCGGACTGGAGTGCTGCCGGGTTTCCGGTCATATAGGCACTGCCGCGGTCGGCTGCAAATTCGCGGTAGCGCGAAAGGCTCATCATCAGAATCGTTGCAAACAGCCAGACGGCAATTGAGACAACCCATGCGATGATCCATGCGCCATTGCTGTTCCGGTTGTCAAATATGGAGTAGAACAATGCATTCTGCATAATCAACGATGCAAGCATCGCGATAAAGGACGCCACCGTCATCGTGAGAATATCGCGGTTTTTTACGTGTGAAAGTTCATGGGCAAGGACAGCCTCTAGTTCTTCCCGGTTTAGTGTCTGCATGATGGAATCGGTCACCGCCACCACTGCATTCTTAGGGTTTCTGCCGGTTGCAAAAGCATTCGGTACGGGCGACGGCATCACTGCAATCTTTGGAATTGGGAGGTCTGCCGCCTGACAGAGTTTCCCTATCATCTGATGGAGTTCAGGATATTCGTCTTCCCCTACCACACGGGCGTGGGTGCTCATCAGGACAAGCTTTGCTGAGAAGAAATACTGAATCAATCCAAAGACGATGACAAATGCAAACAGCATCCCGAATGAATTCGGAAGAATCCAGTTGAGGAACCCGAGAAAGAACAGGTATACTAAGAGGAGCAATGCCCAGGTCATAAAGACACGACGGGTTAACCCCCAGTCTCTCTTCCATTTCATAACCTTTAATATTTGATCGCAGATAGGATATAGCTATTCAGTGTGACAACCACGATCACTCCCGCCCGTGTGCCTCGCTATGATGACACCCACCCACATTGATCGCCTGTTCCTCGGGACGACATACGCCATCGACGCCACCGGTCACGATGCAACGGTCGCCCACCAGGTAAAAAACAAGGGGGGAGACCACCCCATCGCAGGAGAAGGATTTGTGTGAGCCGACCGCGCCCGAGGCAAACATCCTTGAACACAACCGGGAGGGTTTCTGGGGACTTATCGTTGCCGGAGATAACTGCATGGGCCCATCCTCGGAGGTATGCTCATTTTGGGAATACGTGAAGAAGAGTTTGCCATTGAAAAGCTCCTCTGATCTTTTTTTCCACAATAAAATCGAGTGGTATAAATGATACCGCGTTAAAACCGAATATCATGGACACTGACGGGGAGGCACTCGCAGACGTTGCCTACGGGCTCTTTATGGTTTTCCTGAACAAAGAGCTTCGCAAACAGGGGAAATCCCTGTTTGAACTGGTTGAAACCAACAACGACTTTTCATTGGAACTCACCGAAAGTTTTGCATCGTTTTCTGCTGACTATCCGTTCCTTGCTGATGCACTCGCCGATGAATACGGATCAACCAATGCCATCTATCGCCTCTTCATTGAAGGAGAGGGCGTCATTCCAACAAAGACCACAAAAATCTTCTGGATTCTTATTGATGCACCCGGGTACGATCCGGCACGTGCGGATACTGAAAAAGCAGGCAAATGGTTGATATTCCTTGACCCCGGTCAGGCGGATGAACTCTGGAAGAAGATCCGGGATGCAACCGCAGTGGGAGAATTAGGCATATCAGCCAAGGTATCGACAGCAAAACAGAACCCGGAGTCATGGGACGAGCGGATGGTTATCTATGTCTATACCAGTGACTGGGAAGACGAAGACGACGTCATGCGTATCCGCGAGGTGCTTAGATGTCTCGGTGTAACTGACCGAATCGGCTATAAACGCAACATCGAAACATTTCAGGGAGAATACAGCGAAAAGGGAAAAAAGGTCACATACTATGCGGCGTGACCAATCCTTAAATGGGGTTTTGCAGAGAAATAACCCCGAAAAATATTATCCTTTACGTTCCTTGTTTTTTGGACGGAGATTCTGATATCCACACTTGCGGCACATCGTTGCCCGCGGTGCATTGCGTGCATTGCAGCGCATGCAAATTTTTTTATCAAGGAGGCGTGCTTCTGCCTCTGGAAAACGTGCCATAATAATTCAAATCCTCGTAATGTCTAGTTCTATATATGTCGCAGTGAGGAGTATTAATATTTTGGTTCTCGTGGTGCGCCTTCCGAGGCCTCTTTCGACACCAAAAACTGGCGCAGTGCCGCAAGGGCATGCCCCCGGTGTGACATCGTCGTCTTCTCTGCAGTCGTCCGTTCCGCAAACGTCAGGCCATCCACGGAGAATATGGGGTCATAACCAAATCCTTCTTCCCCGCGGGGAGAGACGATAGTGCCCTCGACCACGCCCCGGAACACACGGATAATGCCCTCTCCATCTGCAAAGGCAATCGCTGTTTCAAAGTATGCAGATCGGTCTTTAACCCCTTCCAGAAGACACAGAATACCTTCCATGCCGATGGTATCCAGCACATATGCCGCATAGGGGCCCGGAAACCCATTTAATGCAGTTACAAAGAATCCGGTATCATCGACAATAAGCGGGCAGCGAAGGACATCCCATGCATACCGCGCCTTCTCTTTTGCAATAATCCCCACATCATTATCGCGGAACTCAGGGATATCGAGAAAGGTATGACGTACCTCCGCAACCCCTGCAAAGAAGGTCGCGACCTCCTTTGCCTTGTTTTCATTGCTGGTTACAACTGTGAATATCATAGGTATCTCCCGCGCTGACGAATCTCATCCACCCGCTCGATTACGTCTGCAGCCCCGGGGAGAACCATACCGTACCCGCGCACAAATTCTTCTTTCAGGCCTTCGGCGTTGCATGACGTACTCTCAAGCGTCTGGAAGAGGACATGGATATCCACGCCCTGTGATTCTATCTCATCAGACCGGTATGAAAGACCGAAATCAATGAAGAATGGCACACCGTTCGATATGATAATATTACTGGTGGTCAGGTCGCCGTGGATGATTCCGGCCCCGTGCAGGCGGCCGACACAGACGCCTGCATCACGGATATGCCTCGGTTTGAGTGCATGCTTCAGGAGTGTCCCTTCGATGCGTTCCATCCGGATGGTATCGGCCGTCACGTCACGAATCACGGGCGTCCGCACCCCTGCCGCGCGGGCAGCGGAGATCATCCGCGCCTCTGAACGGGTTCGCTCAGATATCAATCGGTGATCCAGTGTCGGAGTCCGGTATCCTTTCGGGAGCCGCCGTTTCAGGACATCATCCCCGACCGTTGTGACAACAGCCTCGGCACCGCGTGCACCACCGCCACCCATCACATCAGCCATGGCATAGGCAGCGTCTGCACCAGCATCGCGCCAGCCCACTACTACTTCGTCAGACCGGTATCCCGGTTTGACACCGGACTCTGTGAGGGGGAGCGTCTGGCCTGCCGCAAGCATCAGCGCACCAGTGTAGGCAATCATTGCGCCGTTATCACCGATAAACTCCTTATCGGGCACATAAAATGCTGCACCACGCTCATCGCACATCGTCCTGAGCATCTCCTGCAGGCGGCCGTTTGCACCGACACCGCCTACAAGGAGCACCTCATCCTTACCCGAATGTGCCAAGGCACGCTCGGTAACTTCGACACACATGGAAAAAGCCGTCTCCTGAAGGCCAGCACATACATCCTCAAGGGGTGCTCGTGCCTCCTGGGCGGCACTTACAAGACCTGAGAAGGCGAGGTCCATCCCTTTGACCGTGTATGGCAGAAGGATTGGTGTTCCCTCGCGGGCGCGGGCCTCAATCAGCGGGCCGCCGGGATGGGTCATTCCCTTCGCGCGCGCAAATTTGTCAAGGCCATTTCCCAGTCCGATATCCAGTGTTTCACCAAATATCCGATACCTTCTGCCCAGATACCCGAGAACCTGTGTATTGGCACCGCTTGCGTAGAGGACAATCGGGTCATCACATCCGCAGAACCAACGGCCGACCTCTACGTGTGCCACACAGTGATTTACCCCGATCAGGGGCACGCCCAAAGAGACTGCAATCGCACGCGCGGCAGTTGCCACCGTTCTGAGGCAGGGGCCGAGGCCCGGGCCCTGTGAGAATGCAACGGCCGTTATCGCTGACGGGTCGGTGAGGACCTCGGAAATAACAGCCTTCATCTCACCCGCGTGGTGCTGTGCCGCCTCGCGCGGGTGAATCCCACCCGAAGGTGGACGGTATGGAGATGAATAATGTGCGATGACTCGTTCATCGCCAAAAACAGCGGCACTGAGGTTCCACGCGGTCCCCTCAATCCCAAGAATCTGCCCTGTTTCAGGCATCGTTTATTGCTTAAATTCTGTATATCCGCACTTGCCGCATGAAAAGCGATCCTCGTGCTCTCCCATAAAGACACCACGACCACAGCGTGGGCATGTCTTAAGCTTGGGAACAGCGATTTTTCCTTCAATGGAATAATATTCACAGCGTTTTACAGCCATT
>CAZBYH010000132.1:0-5150 GCA_964496155.1 uncultured Methanoculleus sp. | reverse complement strand
CGGTGACACGATAGAGATCGCCTATTCGGTGTATAAAGAACCGGTCGCGGTGGACGCGGGCGGTCGCGATCTCACGATCACCGGCGTCCCATCCCCGGCAGGTGACTTCCCCATAATCGACGGCATGAACGGAGCGGTCGACCTGCCTGGTCTGAGCAACGGCGGGGGTTGTGGGGGTTGTGCGATGTACCTCTATAACGGCAATTTCGACGTTTCCCGTCTTTCGGTGATAAATGCCTCCTACAACGGCCTCGTGGCACGGGCTATGGACTCAGGACAGGCTGTACACGCAACTGATGTCAGGGCAGCAGACAACGGCTGGTGTGGCATCAACATCAAAGACTATGATGAGGCTGTCGTAACCGGAATTGTGGCATCCAACAATGCCTTTGATGGTATTCATGTGGTCAATACGGCATATCTCGAAGGAACGGACCTTGTCTGTACAGAAAACGGTGGAGATGGCCTCTTTGTCAGGGGATCTGATTCATCTGTGGCCGAGATCGCCCGCGTGAGATCGACCGGAAACCATGGTGATGGTGTGGTCCTAAACGGTTTTGCCGACTTCAACCTCTCGGATATGGAGATCGACGGCAATGGTGTGGAATCGGATCTGCTGTCCTGCAATTTCGCAGACACGCAGGCCCGGTCCTGCAGGGTTAACGCAAACGGTGAGGCAGACGCGTGTGTCTGTGCTGCAGAGACAGACGCGGTGGTGCGATCATCCGGTGTGGCTCCGGCTATTCGCTATGAAGGAAACGGTCTCTTTGTGGCAAATAGCGTGAATGGCACCATCGACGGTGTTGAGGCTACGAACAACGCGGCTGTGGGAATTTTCGTTGATGTAACAGGCGATATGGTAATCTCCAATTGTAGTGCAGACGAAAATGGCTATCTGGGTATTCTCACGATATCGGTATCCGACGAATACCCCCTCGTTGCAGACCTCATCTCGGATATCGACATCGACATGGACGATGAAGAGATGACGGAGGCACTTGAAACGTTCTTTACCGGGATGGGCGCATTGGTGGAAAACGCCAGGGCTGTATCTGAAGATGAATTCGTGCTCGGAGATGGTGTTTCCCTCCTTGTAGAAAACATCATGGAAGACGGCCCGGATGTTACATTGTCATCCGTTGCAGCGAATAACAATGGATACGCCGGTATCGGGGTCATTGCCCCGGGTATCGCTGCATCGGATATCGCCGCACATGAGAACGGAGCATGTCCGAGAGACACCGCAGGCAGCCTCAGCGGTGCTGGTATTGTCGGTATGTCCTTCGTTGGTGAATACTCCGGTATTGATTCAACAGACAACGGTGGTGCCGGTATGGCTGCTGCCTCCCTTTCCCTGAGGATTGAGGATGCAGTGCTCACCGGAAACGGTGGCGAAGCCGACAGTGACATCCACGGCCCGTTCTTCCAGACCGGGCTTCTCACGGTCTCTCTCGTGAACGCCTTCTCCGGTGTTCAGGCTGATCAGAACGCCGGCTCCGGTATGCTCATGACGTCAGTCATCACGCTATGTGACGAATGTTCGGCATCAGGGAATGGTTATGGCGGCATTGTTGCGGTAGATCCCCTGAGTCTGGGTATTGCCGCTTTGCTTGCACATGGTGGACTGGATGATATGGGTCTTTTCCTGTCGCCCGGTTTTATTAATATCGGTTCATCCGGACAAGATGACCTCTCAGATATACCGGATGCAATGGCCTTCTCTGAAGAAGACCGGTTCTATCTGGAGAGTCTTTCATCACCTGCCATGCAGGATGTAATGGCCTGCTACGGCGAGACCGTTCCCTTTGCTTCGTCTGCCGCAGCAGACTTTGATATCGACAATATCACTGAAGAGGATGTGGCATTATTCATTAACCTGCTGCACCAGTATAGGGCCATATCGGGATGCGTTATGGTGGATTCCGCGGCAGACGACAATGGACTCTTTGGCATGACCGCAGTATACCCGAATGTTACAACATTTGGATTTTCGGCAGAACGCAACGGAGATGACGACGGCAACACGCTTACGTCCCTTGCCGGGATTGGAATTTTTGGTATGTATCTGAACGGGACATTCTTTGACACTTCGGTATCTGAGAATACCGGGGCAGGGATGGTCACCGTCGGTGTGGTATCTGAATATAATGAAGTCACGGCAGACAACAACGGTTACGCCGGTATCGTCACCATTGACCCTCTCACTCTTGCCGCAGCAGCGCTGGGATACTTCGTGGTGCTGGATGCCAGCGGTGATGAGTTGTTCTTCTCTGCGATGGCAGACGCTCCTGATACAACAGACCTTGCCATGCATGCGGATATTGCAGATAGTGCGGTTGTGCAGGAGATTGTTGCCGCCTATTTCAGCGGCGTCCCTGCCGGGGAAGCGACGGTCAACCAGGTCGCTCCGCCGATGGACGACCCGATGGAAATCCTCCTTGAGCATATTGAATTCTACTTTACCTACGCGGGTGTCCATGCCACTGATGTCTCTGCCTCCGGCAACGGCTACCCGGGGTTCGTCGCCATCGGCCCGAACGTGGTGATGAAGGGGGTCACGGCTGATAACAACGGCGCTGTAAACGATGATGATCCCGATATAATCGGCCTTGCCGCAGGTAGTGGTATCATCGGTCTTTCCATCGTCGGGAATTACACGGATATCACAGCATCGCGTAACACCGGTGCCGGTATTGCCACCGCAGGCGTCGTCACCGATATGACCTCCTGTGAGGCAGATGAGAATGGTGTGGGAGTACTCTCCCTCTTCGTCATTGGTGACCACACAGATATCGGAGCGGACGAAAACGGTATCTGCGGTGTCATCCTTGCGGGTATCACCGGCACACTCACCGATTCTGTTGCCATAGGGAATGCAGGCTCCGGTATCGTCTGTGTTGACCCGGTGGCAGCGGCCCTCATGTACCTGACCGTATCCCCGGCGGGCATCTCGGTTGCAACCGTGGATGATGTAGAAACAGCCTCCCCTGAGGCGATGGGCCTTCTGTGCCAGCTTTCCGGCAACATGGATATGGTGTCGCCCATGAGTGGCGAGCCTGAGCCTGAGACTGCATGGTCCCTTATTGAGTGGGCGATTATGCACATCTCTTCGTATGAAGGTGACATCACCAGTCTGAATGAAACAGAAATTATCGACCTTCTCCTCACCCATTACCTGACAGGTGCGGAACTGTCGGTCTCTAATGTAGTGGTAAACGACAATGGCTGGTATGGTGTTGCGGTGCTCTCCCCATCCATCATGGTAGAAGATGCCTGTGCAGATGGCAATGGCTACCACGGTGTATCTGTCATGAGTCCGTGGAAAGCGGTCGATGCTGCCGGGTGGGCTCACCCCGCAGAACCGGTTGGAGACGAACGCCTGAGTGTCATAAACATTTCTGTTATGAATAACGGTGCTGCAGGTCTTGCTGTCTCCGGAGCAAACGCCGGGGAAGTTGTGGATGTCTATGGCTCCGAAAATCTTGTGGGCATCCTCCTTAGCGATTCGGATCATCTCCTGGTGTCAGATACTATCTTTGAAACAAATTGGATTGCTTCAGTCGTCTGTGGTGGCAGTCTGACCAGTAGCCTCATCCCGACTGACGAATTCCTGTGGGACGAGTTACTCTCTGACCCGACCGGTTCCTGCGACAATGTCTTTGTCGAAACAGCGGTGGATGAGGGGGTGGTAATCTTCACGAACAGCACCGGAAATCATTTTATTGATACCTTCTTTGACGAAGAGCGGGAGATTGCAGCACATATCTCTGGCGACGGGCCGTATGTTATCTACAGCATGAGTGGATATGGGGCTCTGGAACTCCCCCCCTGCGGATATCGTGACCACATGGGAGGATGCGAAATCGGTGTTGTCGGTGCGGGCGGGTATAACACGACGGTGAACGTCACCTACGACTACAGTCATGGATACCCTCTGGAAACCGGTAAAAAACTGTATCCACAGTGGGCCGTGAATGCGACAACCCCGTGGGAGTCCTGGCGGTTCAATGCAATCACTAAAGATCTGGAGGCCATGACTGTCGGGCCCATGGTGGTGCCGGTATGCTGTCCTGCAACAGTTCCGGTGGGAGAATTCTCCGATGTGATGTACATTGCACCATTCTGGCAGGAAGAGCGATGCGATGACGATCCTGGCTATGATATGTTCATGCAGTCCCTCGCAGAGAATAAGAAGACTGGGTATATCGGTCCAGATGGCGTCTTTGTTCCGTATGGACCAGAGGGCCCACCCGTAGAGGTTCCACCCGTAGAGGGCGCCGGTGACGATAATGGGGCCAATGACGGTGACAATGATGGTGCTGGTGACAGTGATGGTGACGACACCTCTCCTGTTTCGAATCCGGCAGCAGCGGGCGTGACAGCTACCGCGACCGTGACGACCACTACCCCGGTACCCACCACTACACCTGCGGGTGTTATTCCGGTAATCGGTGCACTGGGTATACTCGCTGCCATCGCAATTACCCGCCGCCGGTAATCCGGCACTTTTTTTTTCTCGCGCAACTAGAAATAATGTTCAGTAATGTATATATATGTACAACAACCTACCAGTGTTACATGGAAACCAAGTACATTCTCGATGAGAATGATCTGCCGAGACAATGGTATAATATCCAGGCAGACCTGCCGGTGCCTCTCTCACCGTCCTATAACCCACAGACAAAAAAGCCGATTAGCCCGGAGGATCTCGCTCCAATCTTTGGAAAGGAGCTCATCCGGCAGGAGATGTCGACCAAACGTTTCATTGATATTCCGACTGAAGTGCGCGACATTCTCACCCTATGGAGACCGTCTCCCCTCTACCGTGCTCGACGGCTGGAGAACCTTTTGAAGACGCCGGCAAAGATCTTCTACAAGTATGAAGGGGTCAGCCCCCCTGGATCACACAAGGCGAACACAGCGATTGCTCAGGCGTATTTCAACATGAAAGATGGCATTGAGCGGATTGCGACCGAGACCGGTGCCGGACAGTGGGGATCTTCCCTTGCCTTTGCAACCCAGCTCTTTGACATGGAATGCAAGGTTTACATGGTCCGGGGGAGTTATGACCAGAAACCTTACCGCAAGATGATGATGCAGTGCTGGGGGGCCGATTGTGTTTCTTCCCCGTCGCCGGATACCAATGCCGG
>CAZBYH010000131.1:0-5257 GCA_964496155.1 uncultured Methanoculleus sp. | reverse complement strand
ACAATTGCTATTGCAGGAAAACCAAACTGTGGAAAATCAACGTTTTTTACCGCATCCACACTCGCACCGGTGGACATTGCAAACTATCCGTTCACAACGATTGACGCGAACACCGGCGTTGCCTACCTGCGTATTACATGCGCGTGCCAGGAACTGGGCGTCCAATGCGGCCACTGCACAAACGGTGTCCGATTCATCCCTGTGGGATTGGTTGATGTCGCAGGACTGGTGCCTGATGCACATCAGGGCAGAGGACTGGGCAACCAGTTTCTGGACCACCTGAGGGAAGCGGATGCCATCATTCACATCATTGACGGAAGTGGCAACACAGACAGTGAAGGAAATCCGGTTGATGCGGGATCACACGATCCCCGCAAAGATATCGGATTCATTGAACATGAAATGTCAATGTGGGTTTATGGAATTCTTGATAAGAGTTGGTCAAAGATGCAGCGTTCAACCCAGCAGCGGAACTTTGACATCCTTGATGCCATTGCTGAGGCACTCGGAGGCCTCAAAATAACCTATGAACATGTCAGGGATGCCGAACGCGAGGCAGACATTGATCTCAGGACCTGCTCCAAAGAAGAACTGATCAAATTCTGTTCCATTCTTGTACCCATGTGCAAACCGATGGTCGTGGTGGCAAACAAGGCGGATCTTGCATCTGAGGAGATGTGTAGCCACCTGAAGGAGTCCGGCATCTCATTTGCATCTTCAGCAAGTGAACTGGCACTCAGAAAGGCAGCAGAAGGCAAGTTTATCACCTATCTCCCAGGTGATCCTACCTTCACCATCCCACCGGAATCAAAGCTCAGCGATGCTCAGAAGAAAGGCCTGATGGCCATTCAGGCTGTTATGGACAGATTCGGCGGTACAGGGGTTCAGCAGGCAATCAATGGATCAGTCTTTGACCTTTTGGATATGATCGTTGTCTACCCGGTAGTAGATGAAAACAAATACTGTGACGGACAGGGCAGAATACTGCCGGACGCATTCCTTATGAAACGCGGCTCAACACCTCGTGACCTTGCCTATCAGGTGCACTCCGATATCGGGGACGGATTTTTGTATGCGGTTGATGCAAAGACAAAAATGAGAATCAAAGAGACACACGAACTCCAAACCGGGGATGTCATCAAGATCGTCTCAACCAAATAACACTTACCCCTCTTTTATCAGAAATCACATCAGGGTCTCTTTTCCAATGGTGCCCAAACCCCGTATTCCACGTTCTTCCTTCCACAACGTATATAAACAATCAATCAAAATATTCTCTTTACTATGGGCGGAGAGATATATCAGGCTCAGGTGATCAAAAATTTCTTTGAGACGATCACCGGTCCTGACCGAAACATGACACGGATCTTTATGTGCGTTGTCAGTACGGCAAAACTCCGAATGGAACCGCCTGAGCGAATCACCTTCCTTGTGGAACAGATTAAAAAATCTAAACTGAAGCGTGAACTCTCTATTGATATCATCGATTATATGTGCGAAGTAGCAATTGACATCGACCTGCCATCGGTAATGACGGCATTCGGAACCCAGGAAGTTGCCGGAATGGCCGATGAAATAGGCGGTATCAGTTTTGACTCACTCTGACACGCAGGGTTATTAAATCTTAACTTTTTTCCATTTTCCCGACCGAAACATCAGGTAGATTGCAACGGTCTGAACGAGAATACCCATTGCCATTGCATACCACACGCCCACAATGCCTGTTCCCGTGAGTTCTGGAATAATAAGTGCAAGGGGGACCTGGAGAAAAAAATATGAGAGGATCGTTGCATACATCGGCTTTCTCGTATCACCTGCTCCGTTTAAGGCAAACGAGAAGACGGTCGCAACAGCAATCAACACATAAAATGGCGACACTATAAGGAAATACGAAGATGCATATGCATTTGACAGGCCGCTTGGATCAAAGATTTCGGTAAGGCTTCCCCCAAATGTCAGGATTACCATGGTCATTACGGCCATAAAAAAACCAAATAATCCTACTGCCCTCCATGCAGATGCTTCTGACCGGTCAGGATCTCCTGCGCCAATATTCTGCCCGACCATCACCGCTGCTGCGGTTGCAATGCCAAACCCCGGCATCATGGCAAGCATCTCAATACGACTGACAATTCCATAGGCGGAGAGGGCGAGTGTCCCGTATGACGCGATGATGATGTACATGATGAGAGAACCCACACTCCGTACCCCTGACTGAACCATATTTGGCACTGCAACCCGCAGGATGCGGTGCATCAGATGGAGGTCCGGTTCTGCCTGACGGGTAAACTCCATCTGTGGATTCAGGCGGCGTAAAAGCAAAAAAGCGCCAATCCCAAGACCTATAACCCGGGTAATGATCGTCGCCGCAGCGGCACCCGAAACCCCCATCGCCGGTGCAATCCCTATCCCGAATATGAGGATTGGATCGAGAATGATGTTGAGCACGTTAATGACGAGAATTATGAGAAGGGGCGTTTTTGTGTCACCGATACTCTGAAAGAATGCTGAAATAATCCAGAATTCAACCAGTGCCACAATGCCAAGGGAGAACACCCGCAGATAAGGTGCACCCTCGGCTATCACCTCGACCGGCGCCCCAAAAATGGCCAGCATCTCATCCGCAAAGAGAACTCCAACCACAGATATGGCCACAGATAAGACAACACCAAGTATCAGCGCCTGGATAAGCACACGCCCGGCATAGGAGTAATTCCCTTCCCCATAATACCGGGAGACAAATGCTGTTGTCCCACTGGCAAGCCCGATAATCAATGTCATCAAAACGAAAATAACGGAGACTGCAAGACCCACACCACCAATAGCCGCAGGGCTTATCCGTCCAACAAAGAAGAGGTCAGCCACTTCCATCATGGACTGGAGGATATTCCCCGCCACGATAGGTGCTGCTATGGTGAGAAGAGAACGGGTTATAGGGCCTTTTGTCAGATCAATGGATTCCATGTCCTGTCTGCCTGCTGATTTCCGGCAAAAAAATATTTAGGAAATCAAAAGAAATCCGGTACCTGAACGAGACTAATATGAACATCCTCGCCTGCCAGATGTTCCAGATTCAGCCTGAGGTGATCCACCATCTCCGGCGCGGAAGCACGGATTTCATCAGATGCGTCATGAATATCGTTGATATCTGCAGAATTCCGAACAATTCGTTCGTTCAGTTTTTTGATATTCCCTTCGATTCCCGCTTTTTTTCCAAAATACGCCAGATCGTCCAGGGCATCTGCCAGGCGGATTTTCTTTGCGTGCAGATCATCTGCCTGTGCAATGACTTCCGTCAGGGGGAGAATAAAAGCACCCTGTTCAGAGAACAGTGCCTGTTCATCCTTGTTTTTGATGAGAGAATCATTCTCGCGGATCAACCGGGCGAGCTGGGGAAAGAGAGACGGATAGGCAGCAAGAGCCCGGGTTCGTTCGTCAGAGTGAGATGATTCAAGTCCGTTCCTGACCGTCTTCAGGAGTGCAATCGTCTCTTTATCGTTAGAAAGCTCACAGATATGGGCTGCTTTTCTGAATACATTTGCAGACTGAGACAGGAACCGCTTATAATCAGCATCTGCCTCACGCAGTTTATCCCCGCAGGCTGCCTGTCGGGCGATGAGTGCATCATATTCCACCGCCTCAGGCCCTTCGATGAGCGTTTGCAGATCACATTTCAGGGCAGACAACTCTGTAGCCAGTGCGTCATTTTCCTTTTCCAGATGGGAAGCACTACGCAGAGTTTCGATCAGCCGATCCTGATTTGCGACAAGGAGCGCATGCGTCTCCGTCGCTTCATCGACCCACCCCGACTCTTTCCGTGACGTAGCAAGAACGCCGGACAGGGCATTAACTTCACGTCCGATGACATCGATCTGAAGCCGAATCTCCTTCATCAGTGCGGGAAACACATTTGCAATATACCGGCCGGGCCCTTTGGTGTTCTTTGTGATCTGCGCAATAAGTTCAACACAGTCATCATAATATTCCCCGGGAACCTCAGAAACCGAAAGGGCGAGTGTCTTCTCCATCGCCACAGTATAGCGAGGCACGCCCTGTTCAACCACCCGGAGCAGTTTTGGATGAACGACGACATTCCCCTCAGGCTTTGCATCTTTCAGCGCATCAACCGTTTTCTCTATCTCACGAACCGCCGAACATACGCGAGGACGTGATTCACGGACTGTACGGTCCGCCGCTTCAAAAATGGCACGTTCTTTCTCTCGGAGCCATGCAGGAACCTCTGTAAATACCAGTTCGGTCTCTTTCGGCTCTGTACTGCGCCCCAATAATTTATCAAAAAAACCCATCTCACTCCCTCCATATCTTCATTATTGATCTCTCATTTCATACCACACTGCAAAGACAGCAATGCAGATTAGTCACTCCCGGACACATCATACAGGCGTTTGACACCATCGATTTCATCAATAACATCGGCCACCTCTGGCGGGACGAGCGGCCGCCATTCTTCCCCCGCAAGCATACACCTGCGTATCTCTGTCCCGCTGTGATTCTTTCGTTTATACATCTCCGGAGATATGACGTCCGTACCGCTCTCGCCAAACAGGCGGACAACGAGGGGATTAGAGGAATAAACCGCATTAAAAGGTGGAGATATCGCCCGCGCATGGGAAACCCAGAGTGCGTTTCGCTGAATGTCCTCGATAGGGATTACATAAAACGGAAGAGACAACGACTTCTCCAGTGCACGGGTGATCATCAAAACCCGTTCACCAGCAGTAAAGGGATTATTTGGCGTATGGCTCTGCTGAGCACTCCCGATACCAATCACCAGCTCATCTACTTCCTCTGCGATCTGCATAATAACGGACTGGTGTCCATAGTGATACGGCTGGAAGCGGCCAATGTAAAAACCTCTAATCAGTTCCATTTTGTGCTCCCCGTGCAATCTGTGCGGCGAATGCACCCGCTGTAAACCCGGCATCAATATTGACAACTGCAATCACCGAGCAGGATTGCAGCATACTGCCAAGCGCGGCTTTCCCCTGCCCCATATACCCGTATCCGGTAGATACCGGCACGCCTATCACCGGGCGGCTGACAAGCCCTGCAACCACTGCCGGGAGCGTCCCTTCCCGGCCGGCGGCGACAATATAGACATCTGCGCTCTGCATCATCCTGAGTGCCGGAAAGAGACGGTGTATCCCTGCCGCCCCGACATCATATGCCGTAATCACCCGGCATCCCATCTCTTCTGCAATGACTCGTGCCTCCTCTGCAACCCGGATATCGGATG
>CAZBYH010000130.1:0-5304 GCA_964496155.1 uncultured Methanoculleus sp. | reverse complement strand
GCATACCGGGATAAAAGGTCACGAACCCGACCTTCTCTTCAAGTTTTGCTGCAAGCGTTGGTTCCGTATCCGGCCGCCTGCGCAGTGCATCCGGCGAGAGCGTCACATCAAGCGATGGGTAGGTAACGGTCCCAACAGGCGCCATCCCAAAGCTCTGGAAAGCGTCACGCCGGGAGGTGTGCATCTTACGCACCCGCGTGCCCCGGTGGATAGCGCAGACGTCGTCATTGGTGGTTGCATGCATCACCACCGTTACCTCGCCAAGGTCTGAGGTGGCAGCAGCAGCACTTGCAAGGGTGTTCATTACATTGTCACTGGACGGCCGGTCAGCAGACCGCTGGGAACCGACAAAGATCACCGGCACCGGCGTGTCTACCATAAAAGAGACAGCGGCGGCCGAGTGAGACATCGTATCGGTGCCATGGGTTACAATGACGCCTTCTGCACCGTTTTTTATTTCTGTATAGATGCTCTGTGCAAGCGTCTGCCAGATAGCAGGCGTCATATTCTCAGAGAGAATGTTTGCGAGCACCTCGGAACGGAACCGGGCGATATCTCCAAGGCCGGGTATGGCCCGTATGATCTCGTCTGCGGTAAACTGGCTTGTTACGGACCCCGTGCGGTGATCCACACAGCTTGCAATCGTCCCGCCGGTGGAGATGATGGAAAGTTGCGGAAGAGAAGGGTTCTGTTCAATAACCGCTATTTCCCCTGCCGCCACTACCTCTGGTGGTGCAACCACGGTCAGAAAGGCCGGGTCTACCCCGATATTGTATCCGCTGTTCAGTTTGATGACCGCCATTCCATCGCGGTCAGTGATATATCTTGCTTCGAGGTCTGTTCCTGCATACCGGCAGGTCACCTGCGTTCCTGATTTCATCATGATTCGTCAACCAGTTTCCGTGCGTCTTTAATCATCGTATCTTCTGCATTCTGCAGGCGTTTCTCTTCAGACTGAACCCATATCCGGTCCTCTTCAAGGGCGAGAGTTCGCATCGACAACGCCTTTCTCACCGTCTCGGGTGCCGGGCCGCCGGGCGCACTGCGCATCCGCACGCTCACATCCACATCAAGCGCCTCACAAATTCGTTCCTCAGTGAGACCACGTTCAATAAGAGAGAGATCAGAGAGGTCACGGGCTGCTGCTTCAAGAACAGCAAGCGTAATCTCGCCACTCCGAACCGCACGTCCGATAATATTGTGAGCTGCCCGGAATGGCAGACTATATTCCCGCACCAATACATCCGCAAGCTCGGTTGCGGTGGAGAAACCCCGCCCTGCCTCTTCACGCATCCGCTCAGGGTGGAACGTGGCAGTGCTGATGATGCCGGTTGCAATACCAATGCAGACACCGGATTCAGATACCGCCCGCCAGAGTGAGGGGGTCACATCCTGCAGGTCGCGGTTATAGCTCATCGGAAGGCCCTTAACCGCAGTAAACGCGGCGATAAAGGTGCCTGCGACAGCACCGCTTTTGCCCCGCATGATCTCTGCGGTGTCCGGATTCTTTTTCTGCGGCATGATTGAACTGGTTGAGCAGTATGCATCATCGAGCGTCACAAACCGGACAAACGAGGAGCTCCAGAGCACAATCTCCTCTGCGAGCCGTGAGAGGGTGGACATGAGAATCGTGCAGGCGGCAGCGGTCTCAATCACAAAGTCACGGGCAGAGACCGCATCCATGGTATTGAGCATCAGATCGGGAAACCCGAGAAGTCCGGCGGTCATCTCGCGGTCAATCGGGTAGCCGGTAGAAGCAAACGCCGCCGCACCCAGGGGAGAGCGGTTCACCCGCATATAGGCATCGGTAAGACGCTCAAAGTCGCGGGAGAGCGCCTGTTCGTAGGCAAGGAGATAGTGTCCAAGGGTGGTGGGCTGGGCATGCTGGAGATGCGTGAACCCCGGCATCACCGTCTCAGTATGATTCCCCGCCTGTGCTAAGAGTGCCGCCCTGAGGGAGGCAAGCTTTGTTAAATGAACAAGAAGTTCACTCCTGAGCCGGATACGGATGCAGGTCGCCACCTCATCATTGCGGGAGCGTCCCATGTGCAGACGGCCGCCCTTATCCATGCCGGATTGGGCGATCAGACACGCCTCAATGCCCGCGTGCACATCCTCATATTCGTCGTCAAAGACCGTCTCCGGCACACCATGTTCATACATATCAAGCAGTGCGGCCATGATTGCGGATGACGCGTCTCGTTCGATGATGCCCTGATTATCAAGCATCAACAAATGCGCAATATCAACCCGGACATCTGCATCAGCAATCCACCGGTCTGCTTCCATTGACGAGAGAAAGGCAGCCACTTCCGCGGGCCGTCCGCCTGTAAGCCGCCCCCTCCTCACCGGATCGCTCGACATAATTGTAAACTCCTGCCTGTACCATAGGAAACGAAAAATGTTAAAGCAATGCATTTTTAGAGAAACGATGCCAGCGCCCACCGCTCGAACATGCGCAATAAATGTCCAATTATATACAAGTACGGACGTATGAGGATAATAATAATACTATAATGGGGAATGTTAATATTCACTGAGCAAATATCTTATAGTAATCCATCAGGAGAGGAATATATGAAATCAAAAGGACTCTTTATTCTGGTCATCTGTGCCATCGCCGCAGTGCTCTGCGTGGCCGGCTGCACGGACGACAAGCCCGCATCTGAGAAAGACACCATCGTCTTTGGCTACCAGCCCTCAACCCACCAGATATCATACATGGTGGCAATGGAGAAGGGATGGTGGAAACAAGATCTTGCACCCTTTGGCATTACCACCATTCAGGATCACAAGTTCCCGACTGGCGCACCTGAGATGCAGGCCATGCTCTCCGGCGACATCGACGCCGCATATGTCGGTGCAGCACCGGTTATCTCGGCCCTTGCCACCGGTCTTGACGCAAAGATCATCGCTGCCGTACAGGTGAACGGATCGGACCTCGTCATCCGGAATAAATTCACCTACAACAGCCCTCAGGACTTAAAAGGGTTAAAAATAGCCACATTCCCCCCAGGCACCATTCAGGACACCGTCCTGCGTGACTGGCTCCAGTCAAACGGCGTCAACCCTGACAAGGACGTAGACATCCGCCCCATGGGCCCGGGTGACGCAACCGTTGCTATATCTGAAGGCGCAGTAGACGCCGTATTCCTGCCACACCCCGCTCCCTCCACGATTGTAGCGGAAGGAAATGGATATATCGCGGTTCAGTCAGGTGAAATGGCACCCAACCATGCATGTTGCGTCCTTGTCGTCTCCGGCGACCTCATAAGGAACCACCCGGACATGGTAGTGCAGATTGTAAAGACGCACATTAAGGGATCAGAGTATTCCACCGCAAACTTAGATGAAGCGTCGCAGATCTACTACACCATGAACAAGGTAGACATCGCCGTCATCAAAGACTCATTTGCCACCTGGGACGGACGGTTGATCACTGACCCATCCATCATCATCCCATCTGTTGTAAGCTACACCGAAATTCAGGCAGACCTCGGCTACATCCCCCGCCCGATGACCGCAGATGAGATCTTTGACGTATCCTTCTACCAGAAGGCTACACAAGCCTAACCTTTTTTTCCCCTGCCTGCGCAGATATGAAGAACCAACGGGGATGACCCCCGGCACGCATCATGGAGATTTGACCCATGCGTACACAGAAAAAACACCCCTACCGAAACATCCTGATACCCGTTGCCACCGTAGCAGCGTTCATCCTCATCTGGCAGATTATTGCCGTATACGTAGTCGGAAACATGTTCAAATTGCCCAGTTTTACGGATGTTTTTGCCGCATTCATCAGAGACATGTTCGGTGCGAGGGGCACGCTCCCTCAGGATATCGTGCTCTCGTTGTATCACTTTGCCATGGGCATGGCAGCAGCACTCCTTGTCGGCATTCCAACGGGCGTCGCCATGGGCTGGTTCCGTGACATCGACATCGCCCTCAACCCCATAGTCGAGGTCATCCGCCCCATCCCCCCACTCGCATGGATTCCGTTTGCCATCATCTGGTTCGGTCTCACCCATGCTGCAGCAGCATTCATCATCTTTGTCGGCGCGGTATTCCCCATCATCATCAACACCTACACGGGTTTCCGGAATGTCCCGAAAGTCTTTATTGAGGCGGCAAAAGTGCTCGGGTGCACAAAGCCTGTCTGCCTTATCCGCAAAATTGGATTCCCCTCAGCTATCCCCAACATGACCGCAGGAGTCCGTGTGTCCATGGGTATCGGATGGATGTGTCTTGTTGGTGCTGAGATATTCGGTGCGGGCACCGGAAAGTTCGGGCTGGGCAAGAATCTCTGGACGTATTACAACCTCCACCAGATGGACAGTGTGGTCGTCTACATGCTGGTGCTGGGTATCATCGGCATCAGTATTGACATCCTCTTCCGGCATTATGTGAATAAACAGACCGTCCGCTGGCAGAACACTACGGAGTGAAAAGATAAGATGCCATTTCTATCCATTCAGAAGGTAACCAAGAAGTTTCCGCGTGAAGACGGAAAACCGACCGTCGCACTCAGAGACGTCTACCTCGACATCGAGGAGAAGGAGTTCATCTGCATCGTCGGTTCCTCAGGGTGCGGCAAGACCACACTTTTGCGAATCATCGCCGGTCTTGAGACCATCACTGAAGGCACCATCCTCTTAAACGGTGTGCCCGTCGAGGGGACAGATACCGACCGCGGCATGGTCTTTCAGGAGTACTCCCTCTTTCCGTGGAAGAGTGTCATCGACAATATCGCATTCGGTCTTGAGATGCGGGGTATCCCCAAGGCAGAGCGGCGGGAGATGGCAGAGGAATACCTCAGGATAATCCATCTCGAGCAGTTCAGGGACTCGTTCCCCCACGAACTCTCCGGAGGTATGCGTCAACGGGTAGCAATTGCACGGGCCCTTGCAAACGAACCAAAGGTTCTCTTAATGGACGAACCCTTCGGTGCACTGGACGCACAGACCCGCAATATGATGCAGCGCGAACTCCTGGATATATGGAAAGAGACGCAGAAGACCATCATATTTGTGACCCACAGCGTGGACGAAGCAGTGTTTCTTGCGGATAAAATCGTCATCCTGACCCCACGGCCGGGTAAAATTGAGGAGGTCATCCCTATTGACCTTCCCCGCATGCGTGACCGCACCGCACCAGAGTTTGCCGAGGTACGCAAGTACATCCTGCAAAAGATGGAAGAGAGCGCGCAAACTCGGTAAGTATTATAAGGATACATTTCCAATTTTAACAGCGCATCTATTCATAGAGGAGTCTTAAGCAATGGTCCGAAAACCAGCAGTAATG
>CAZBYH010000129.1:0-5386 GCA_964496155.1 uncultured Methanoculleus sp. | reverse complement strand
CTTTTTCACCGGAACTGCCGCTGGACAGTCTGCTCAACGGTCTGGGAAACACTCTTCGCCGTACACGCGGTGCTGTTGCAAGCATTTGTGTAATTGATGAAGGGAAGGGTGAAATACGGTACGCCGGTGTCGGAGATGTAACCATGCATGTGTATCCCAAAGAGGATCATATATCGTTTCAAAACGTACCCGGAATTCTGGGTATGCATCAGGCAAGAATAAACCTCCAGCAAAACAAATGGCAAAGCGGAAGAACCGTCATCGCCATGCACAGTGATGGAATCAGCAGTTCAATCAAACCTGAAGATGTGATGACGGATCTTCCGCCGGTAGAAATTGCGCATGCGATTATGAGGGAGTACTGGGGAAAGAATGATGATGCAACAGTTGTTGTGGTGAGATAAAAATGGATGATGGAAATATACGTGTCCTGCAGGAAAAACTGGACAAAAAAACAAAGGAAGTTCAGGAACTGACACAAGAGCTTGAACATACCAATGAGGGGCTTATTGCCCTCTATATGGAACTCGATGATGCAAACAAAAAACTCGCGGACACGAATCGCCAGTTAAAAGAACAAGAGAAAAAACTGATTGCATATCTCTTTGAAACCGTGAATAAAACGAGGAATCCGGTTCTTAATATCACCCGTAATCTTTCCCTGTTAGAAGAAATGGCGGTATCCGGGGATATCGACAAAAGTGATGTAAAACTGATCATCGAGGTCATAAAAAATAATGCAACAATGATCAATGAAAATATCATCGAACTGAATAAGGTTGCAATTGATGGATCTGACAGGTTTCTTGATTCTTACCGGGATTTTCTGACCGAAGAATAATGGACTGTTTCAGGCACTGATTATGACCAACCTTGATATTGAAATGGACAACTCCGGAGTAATCCTGGTTATTGCAGATGCTGCGATTCTTCGTAGCTGTGTGCTTAAATCCATTCAAAAACTGTGTCAGGAAGGGAAAACCGGGATTGTCATATCTCTCTCTGAACCGCAGATTATCCTAAAAAAAGAACTGGTAAAAAATTCAGTCGATACCTCCGGACTCATATTTATTGACGGAGTTACGGTATCTGCAATGGGAAAACCGGGTACCGAGGAAAACTGTTTTTATGTCAACAAATCCTCTGACCTGACTGGCCTTGGCATTGCCATCACAAAGGCCATGGCTTTGATAGAAAATAAGGAGAATATGGTTATTATTCTTGATTCTGTGAGCACACTCCTCATATACAATGACCCAAACCTCATCATTCGGTTTTTGCATATGCTGGTCAATAAAGTTCGACTGAATGACGCTATCGGCGTACTGTTTTCTGCAAAAAATGCCATAGACCCCATTGTAACCGCACAGATAACGGCCTTCTCTGATTCTGTCATGCACTTAGAAAAATAATCTATGGATTTCCGGCAACCCACCAAAAAACAGTGCGGTGCCTATCTGCCTGCCCCACCCAAGGGGCCGTAGGGCATTCCGGGCCGGGGAATAGAGGCTAAACCTGTTAACCAGTGAGAAATGCAGTATTCAATGCCTGAACAAAAGAGGCGGAGGAGATAAAAAAAGGGAGATGTCTCAGCACTGCCTGCGGTGCGAAACATCAGTCATATAGCCTTTTTGAAATGATTTATTTTGGCTGGTATTTTTAATGAACAGTCGTCATTTTTTTAATACTACATCCAGCGTGACATCATTCCATTTCCTTTCGCGCAGACTGTTTTTCCCATTTCAATAGAATAACAACGGAAACAATGCCGACAAGTACGAGTCCTCCAAGGATGGGGACAACAGGATACCCCAGTATCAGATAGCGCATAAGAATTATTGTGGATATTATGAGGTAGAAGACAAACCATCGCACGAGATTAACTCGGTACTCACCATGTTTGGTGAATATAATACGCGTTAATAGTATGCTGATGATGACAAGGGCAAGGAACCAGAAGATCTGATTGACGGGAGATACGAGGGATTCATAGAGATAGATCAGAAAAACCGCGACGACAAGAACGGCATCGACCACCTTCTCGATGACGGTTCTTCTCTGCTTTGTATCTTTTTCTCTGTGTCCCTCCAGTCGAAGGGCGTGACAGAGGATATTCGTGATGGTGGGGTCAGTCAGATGTTCCTTTCGTCTATACCACACCATGAGAAGAAAGTGTGTTGCAGCGGGAACCAATGCCAGAAGGAATGTGGAAGATAGTGGTAATGGCAGGTACGTCTTCATGACGAGGATGCCAATAACGAGAAATGATGCGAAATACACGGGAACTGAACGCCAGATTTCCTCTTTGACGATATAATCATTTTTTATATACATACCTTTATCGGGGGTTGTCGGAGGATTCATCTCAGAGGTCCTTGTCTGTTCACGACCTGATGCTACGTTCATACGTGGACACCATCCCAGACATCTTCGTATTACTTCGGCAAATTTCGTCATCATACGATTCCCCTTTCTCCCCCGTTATCCATCATCCCCGGATTCACGGCATACCACGATCCCCCCTCTCTGATCATAACTTTCTGATGCCGCCGTTCCCAGAGAACCGTGATTATAAGCGAATTCCAGAAGATGAAAGCAACACCAAGAACAATCATCCCGAGGGAATCAAACCTTCCCTGATAGACAACCCATGATGTCACACATATGATGGAAAGGACACTGAGAAACAGCATCATCAGACTCCAAAAGAGGCGTTTCCTCGCAGGTACTTCCCTTTTTCGCCACTTACCTCCGGCAACCTCTGCATATTGCTTTGAATGACTCAGCCATAGGTAAATAGTGCCACCCGCTCCAATGGTAATTGCAGTCCAGACAGAATCTAAATTACTTCCCATCAGAGAAACGAGGAGCATTCCAACTGCTGAGGTTACAAACGCTGAAACAAGGAGTTGATTGTGGTAGCGTCCAAACCAGCTGAATTCACCAGCATGCTTTCCGTTTCGTCCACCAGCTCCATCATCCATTCTAACGACCAGTCTCTTCTGCATCTTCCCGCCCATCTGCTGTTCACATGGGCACCATCCCATACATTCCTGCTGCGTATCTTCAACAGACATCGTCAGACCATCTCCCTGAGTTTTGCAAATAACTCGTCTGCCAACCGTGTCGGGTCATCGGTCTTTGAGAGGAAGATATGCAGTTCGTCCGCAAAATCCCAGAGCAGTTCGATACACTCCCTATACCGGGGGCATGAACCGCAGTCACCCTCATGTTCGTACCAGACCTGCACCCCGTGTTTCGCCGATACAAATACGATGGCCTTTACATTGAACGGGACAGATCTGCCGAAGAGAACACCTTTCTCTGCGTTATATCTCTCTACCTCTATCCGGTTCGCTTGGGCCATCTCAAGCAGTGCATTATCCACCTTCCCCTCCATGGTGAGGAGCGCTTTTGAGACGGCCTGCCGGGAAATCCGGAACTGTTTTGCAATGTGAATGTTTGCGAGACCGTCACGGCGCAGTCTCCAGAATTCAAACTGCCGGTCAGACAATGGGATAGACATACGTCAACATGTGTGGGTTGACTATTTACCTGTATGGATTCTCGATATTTCTTTGATTTGTGTAGAATCAATAAGAAAAGGAGCCCTCTATTCCATCATATGGTACAAATGAAGAGTTCGTCGAATAGGGACGCAAGATTGCTCCTTCACCGCAGACCAAACACCGTCCGAGCGACACCGACGATCGGCGAAAGGACGCGTGATTCAGGATACGGGGGAGAGGCAGGATTGTTGCACCGGGCCGTGCTTTTTGCACGTTTGCAATACCTGCAGTATCTTTGCAACCCGTATTGCAAATGTGACGCATACCCCACCCAAAATTTATTATTGGTGGCTTTTAAGATGATTTATGTGATATCTTTGCAATATTACAAGAGACCACAGATACCTCCATACTGAGAGAGAGCATCATTCTGATTGTCGGATATTCCCGGTAAATTACGCTAATTTCTGTAATCTCTGTACACTTTTATCTTTTCTCCCCCTCTTTTGTAATATGAGACTTATTTACTCATCGTTTATCTTTGCATATCATCCGGATTTGTAGGTAAACATCACGGGTTCCAGTGGCATCAGGCCCATCTCATCAATAGTGATGAAGTCCACGTTCTCGAGCATCTTACGCCTGATATCGCCCCCGGAGAGGTGGACACATGGACCTCTGGCATGGAGCGGTTCTTCTCCCATGCGGCACTAAGGCGAAGAGGGATTCACCTTTGACGGATACACAACACCAAAGATTTCCAAATTACATTTTTGGTATCTTTCTGCAAGAAAAGCATGGTACCTAAGGAATCATTATACGATGAAAATGAAAGAGGGAATCATGAATGTTTTTTTCTATCAGACAGATCTTGGAAAGATCGGAATTGCTGAAGATGGAACTAGCATTACAAACCTGTATTTCAATAAAGAAATCGTATCAGAAGATGCGATTATCCATGAATCAGAACTCCTGAAACAAGCAGGAAAACAATTACAAGAGTATCTTCATGGAGAACGGACCCGATTTGATCTTTCTCTTGCCCCTCTCGGTACAGCGTTCATGCAGCGTGTCTGGGGAGCATTGCAAGAGATACACTATGGTGAAACACGGAGCTATCAGGAGATTGCACAGAAGATTGGCAATCCCAGGGCTTCAAGAGCAGTGGGACGTGCCAATAACCGGAACCCGATTCCCATTATTATTCCCTGTCACCGGGTCATCGGGAAAAATGGAATACTAACAGGATATGCGGGTGGTCTTGCAACAAAACAATTCCTGCTGGATTTGGAACAGAGACATGAAAATTTATAAATACGGGCCCACAGAGGTGGATTATCTCAAAGAACAGGATCCATTGCTTGGAACAGCTATTGATAGGATCGGGATGATCGAACGTGAGACCAATCCTGACCTCTTTACTGCACTTATCAATAGTATTGTTTCACAACAGATATCCAAAAAAGCAGCAGCAACCGTCTGGAGCAGATTGTGTAATTGTTTTGGGGATATTACTCCGGAAATAATCGCCTTTGAACCGATTGAAAAAATCCAGAAATGTGGTCTCTCCATGCGGAAAGCGGGCTATATAAAAAATATCTCCGAACGGGAAGCCGAAGGAGAACTCAATCTCTCAGAATTCAGGAATCTCTCAGATGAGGAGATTGTCAGGAGATTAACTGCTCTGAAGGGTGTGGGCATCTGGACGGTTGAAATGCTCATGATATTTTCTCTGGAACGTCCCGATGTGGTCAGCTGGAAAGATTTAGCGATTCGGAGGGGGATGATGAACCTCTATGGTTTGGAGACATTGACCAAAACAGAGTTTGAGGTATATAGAAAACGATATTCACCCCATGGTTCGGTCGCATCCCTGT
>CAZBYH010000128.1:0-5441 GCA_964496155.1 uncultured Methanoculleus sp. | reverse complement strand
AGTGAGGTTATCCAGTGCGGTGATGTAGGTCTTCGGCAATGCAAGGGAATCAGTGCCGTCGTTGAAGAAAATGGATGAACCAGCTCCGAAGATATTGATATTGCCCGATTTCGAGACATTGAGCCTGAATACCGCCTGCCAGGTCTGACCCAGAGAAATGGTACCAATATCAGTGGAGCTAAAACTCAGACTCCGGGTTGCAATCCAATCAGTGGTCTGGTCAATGGTCAGAGGTCCTCTGATATTGGGCAAATCTTTTGAACCTGATGCATTCCAGCTCTTTAACTGGGTGGACACCTCATTCTTGTGCTCGTATTTCAGTATCGGATTCGCGATGGTATTCGATGTTGATACGTTGTTGAGCTCAATGGTGTCAAACTTCATGTGCATCTTCGTGTTGACACCCGCATCGGTCTTCAATTCACCGGCAATGGCGGTATAAATCCCTGCCAGATCATCACCTGTGGGTGCGTAGTAATACGTTCCACCGGTGTTATTTGCAAGTATTTTGAGGGTTCCATTCCCAATCGGTGAAAGCCCGTTGCCTAACGCGATAGAGTAGATGGAAATATTGTTTTTTGTTGCGTATACGCTTAAATCCTGATCCTCGATTTCAGGGATGATGGAATAACTATCGGTTCCCAGAGATCCCGGAAATTGATTAGGAGTTTTATCATCATATCCCGTCCCACGGGCAAGGGGATCTCCATAATGGTTGTAATCACCGTCTGAGAGGAGGATTACCGCCTGAGGCACACCAACGCGACCCTTGAGAACACATTCCTGTATTGACTCAAAGAGCCCTTGTCGCATTGATGTATATCCATTCGCACCAAGTGTGTCGACCGCATCGTCCACCGTACTCCTTTTCAGGGTAAAATTAAGATCCCGTGTCACATCCGTTCCAAAAGATACCAGTCCAACCCGATCTTTGCCCTCTGTCATCTCGTCATTAAATACCTTCAGAGCAGTTTTCAGTGATCCTATCCTGTCTCCGGACATACTCCCTGATCGGTCCGCACAGAGCATCACGTCAATCGGGTCGGAGGAAAGCGCCCAGCCATCCCCAATCAGACGGACGGTCACATCCACGGTATCACCCACGCCAACGGTTTCGTGGTCGACATCGGTCTCCACCCGGAGATAAGGATAGTTCTTCCATTCCAGATCAATGGATCTCGTCCTTGGACCCCGGTCCCATTTGCCCACTACAGTACAGGATTCTGATACCGTCTCGCAGTAATTATCAGCGTTCACATTGGTTTCGAAAGCACCGGGGATAAAGTGTACACGGGCAATACCATCCTCATCTGTTGTTGCATTTAAAGCGTTCAGCGTGGGTTCTGCTGTCTGTTCCTGGCAATATGATTCCGTTTTATTGAGAATCCAGAACGCCACCACTTCACCTCTGACACCATTGCCATTCTCATCCATCACCTTCGCAAAAATCTCCGCCCCTTCTGCATGGGGTACATCGGCAGACGGCATTGACTGCGGACTTGCAGTCAAAAGCATATCTTCAGGAGATCTGCTGGTGAACCGGACCTGCTGGTCAATGGTAACAGAGGCATTCGCCACCGCTTCTGCGTGGATGGTGAATGTGGCGACGGTGTCAAAAGGGCCGAAGCTGAACATTATCTGGCCGTTCCTGTTCGTCCGCTGGGTAAAGACATCGCCAATGACATCATCCGTGAAACACACTGCCTGATTGCCGGCCGGATTGCCATACTGGTCAGAGAGCGTGTATGTCAGGTAAAATTTTGATGCGCCATCAGCCGGAACGTATGGTGGAGTGGTCGTATTCGGAACAACCGAGACAGTTATCGCATGCGGCTCAGCATTCGCAAGAGCAGTAATAGTCAGCCACTTATCACACACGGCCGGGGGCGGCACGATATGTATCAGATACTTCGGGCCCGCTTCAGTCCCCGCCGTAAATCCGGCACGCACGACGCCGTCTGCATCGACCGGTACACGCACCGATCCTACGCCAGAGACAGAAGTATTTGAGAGACCTGAACCGGCATGCCGGCTGGTTTTGAATCTCACCGCCTCCGGTGTGCCTCCTGTATCAACCTCAAAGAGATTTGTTACCGGATTGTCATACACATCCTTCATCACCATCGTGATGTTCATCTCTTTGCCGACGCTGACTTCACTCTCAAATGCGATGTTCTGTATATACATCGGAGCGGCGTGATCAATTGGCTGGTATACGGTTTTGTTGTAGTCATAACCAATCCCGTTTACCGAGTAATTGATCTGCACCAGAATCGGTGCATTGCCCGCACGATTCTTTGATGCAAAGAAGTGCGTTTCACAGGGCAGACTGGTAGCATACTCCCTGGTGACATCACCATACGTATCCTTTTCAACCGTGACAAACCGCACATAACTGATATTCAGCGGGACGCTGCCGGTATAATTTACCCGGATTACCGAGGAGACACCGCTCCCTGCAACAAGCCAACCGTTTTTACTATGCACATCTTCGAAACCACCGCCATCGATGATGAAATCGATGGAGATATCCGCATCTGCTATTGGATCTGCTGATACCGTGGCGGGGAGTAGACCTATCAGTACTCCGACGACGAGCAGAATCCATAAAGAATTCCTCATGTAGTATTCCCCAACAAACTGTTTTACAAACGACGACCAGCCCCCCGGCCGGTCATCAGATTTATAGTCTCCTATGAACGTCCCGAATATTTAAATATTAGCATAACCGGGGTTAAAGAAATAATTGAGATTAGTCAACTGGATAATTGAGACTTTCAGGGGAAAATTGACCAGCCCATGTAAAAACACGCTCACCGGTTCAGGAGAAAAACGGTCGTATCAAACCATGATGCACCCTGTAAGAGGAACTCTGCAAGACACACACCAGAGAGAATTGTCATCAGCGATGATGTTTACGGGGCGAACTCTAATTATCTGGCGAAAATATTGGAGGCAATGATACCATTCAGGAAAGAGGCCATCGTTCTATCGGATCAGACAGCAGAGGTGTTCAAAAATAGTATGGACCTCTTCCGGGGCTTTTTGCCTCGGAATTCGGGTTTTTTCCGCTGGATCCATTTTCACTGACTGTTTACCGTGGAGGTTATTCAAGTTTAATAAAGAACCCTCCGCCCTGGCCGATCGTGATCGGCAACAGCGTTTGAACAATCGAATCCGGTGTATCAACTGCCTTTGCATGCACCCGAATCAGATATTTACCGGGCGGGAAATCAGCTACATAGAGCTGGCCGATCTGAAGGCAATTTGACAGCGGTTCGGACCCGGAGAAGGGAACAGTTTTTGTATCAAACCGATTCCACATACCGTCACTTTCCTTCTGGTAAAACAGATCCTGGGTGACGGTGTAGTTACCGGAGTAGCTCAGATTCCACTCCATTTTCAGGTAATCGGTAATTACACCGTTATCTGCATCAATGCACGTCAGATTTTCAACCTGCAGACCGGTGAAGTTAATGCCGGTGGCATTCAGGTTCGGAACCGCGGTGATGTAGGTCTTCGGTAATGTCAGAAAACCTTCGCCATCGTTGAAAGAGAGCGATGACCCTTCCCCGAATATGTTGATATTGCCTGCCTGTAAGACATTCAGCCTGAATACCGCCTGCCATGTCTGGCCGAGGTGGATGGTGCCTATATCAGTAATATTAAAGTTCAGACTCTGGTTTGCGGCCCAGTCATCCCTCTGATCCAGTGTCCGGGGATCCATGATAGTTGCGGTGTTATTCCAACTTTTTATATGGGTTGATACTCCAGGTAGATATTCATATTTCAGGAACGGGTCTGCTGGATCGTTCACCACCGATACATTGTTCAGCTCGATATTGGTGAACACCAGATCCATGGTTGTGTCCACTCCGGCCTCAGTCTTCAGTTCACCGGCAATTTCTTTGTAGATGGCTGCAAGTTTCTCAGCATCAGGTGCATGATAGTAATTTCCGTCGGTGCTATCTGCGAGTTTTTTTATTGTCGCATTGCCAGAAACGGATAGCCCGTTCCCAAATGCAATTGAATAGAGAGTAACATTATGATTCTTGGCATAAACACTCATATTCTGCTCTGGATCAGAAAGATCCGTAAATTTGTCATAATAATTACCACTACGGGCAAGCGGATCCCCACCCGTGTTGTAATCACCGTCTGAGAGCAAGATCACCGCTTGAACCGCATTTTTACGACCGTGTGCAATGATCTCTTTTATCGCAAGATGCAATCCACCCCGCATCGGTGTTCCATCCATCGGTACCAGACCGACAATGGTTGTATTCACAAGACTGCGGTCTGTTGAGAGCGTAAGATCAAGCGTGGCATGATCTGCATAGTATTTCGGGTTGCTTTTATAGTGCTCATTGATATAGGTCGAATCATCATTATACGTACTGTCATCTCCTGCCCAGTAGCGATAACTGTAACTTAAGATACTTGCCGTCCCTTTCTTACCAAATGACGTCATCCCAACCGCGTCCCTGCCCTCGGCCATCTCTTCGTTAAAGATCTTCAGTGCCGTCATCAAAGAGACCATCCGGTCAGGATTACCTTTGAGCATACTCCCTGAACGATCAACACAGAGCATCACATCAATTGGATCGGGATAGAGTGCATAACCGTCCCCTATCAACCTGATGGTCACATCCACCGGATCCCCCACCTCAACCGTATCCTCGCTGACTTCGGTCTCCACCCGGAGATAGGGATAGTTCTTCCACTCAAGATCAATCGATCGCGTCTTCGTGCCCCATTTTGCCACAACGGTACAATTTTCTGATGCAGGCGTAATTTTATTTTCTTCATCTACATTCTTTATCAATTTTCCAGGGGTGAATTTCACGGTGGCAATACCATCCACATTTGTCGTGGCAACTGTATCAGTGACCTCCATATTATCCTTAAGGAAGGGATCGGAATCATGCATTTCACCCCATAAACCGGCCACGATAGAGAACTGGACCACCTCATTCGGAACACCGTTTCCGCTCTCATCCATTACCTTCGCAAGGAGACTGGCATGAAATTCAGGTGCCACATCAGCAGACGGCATGGACTGTGGATTTGCTGTCAAAAGCATCTCATTGGGGGAGGTATTGGTGAATCGGAGCAGTTGATCAATGACAACGGAAGTATTCTCCATTGCATAAGCATGAATGTTAAAAAGACTCACCCGGTCAAAAGGGCCAAAGGTAAACTTTACTTCCCCGTTACTATTTGTCCGCCGGGTGAATTCATCGTGAAGGACAGAATCGGTGAAATGCAGAGTCTGGTTTCCGGATGGATTGCCATATCGATCAAACAGGTGATATGTCAGGTAAAATTTTGATTCACCATCGGCCGGAATAAACGGCGGAGTGTCCACATTCGGGAGGACAGAGACCGCTATCGCATACGGTTCAGCATTTGCAAGAGCAGTGATGGTCAGCCACTTATCA